>NZ_JBHZPF010000017.1:0-78024 GCF_042787975.1 Peribacillus sp. YIM B13482 | reverse complement strand
CCGCAGGAGTCTCGCACTTCCGCTCCAATCAACCTTAAATAGTTTCGTTTTAAAAACAACAATCTTTACGAAAAGAGTCTTTCAAAAAAAATAAGCCTTTAAATTTTCGTGGATTGCAAAATATTTAAGGAGATTCTAGAACTGGCTGGCTTACCCGCTTACCGGTTTTCTCTTCATCATTTAAGGCGTAATGTTCTAGAAACATTCATTCTACACCATTCCCCGGTCTTATTAATAGTGAGTTTAACAATTGACTGGACAGGCAACTTGTTAAGTTGATATTCTCTAGGATTGATACCAAAAACAGTTTTAAAGGCTCTGCTATATGCTTCTTGCGAAGAATAATCGTAATCAAAGGCAACGTCAATTATCTTCCTGTTATTTGCTTAATCTTCCGTCAATCTTCTAAGAAGAATATAGCGTCTAATACTTATAGAGGTATCAATTTCTTTCTTTTGATATTTCTTGTTATATATAAAATTAACCTACACTACACTGCCACGATAGTTGCGTTGCATTAAGAAAAAGCTGTGTCCCCTTTATCCCTAAACAAGCCCTTGATTCCATGAGCAAAGGCTGTTTTTTACGAGTTTCTTCTATGGTACTCACTATTATATAAACAAATTCGTGAAAATTGTTTATATAATACGGACGTTAAAAATAGGGAATTTTATAAAAAAGTAACCCGTTCGTAAAAGTGTATTTTTACGAACGGTAAATTTGTTCTTTTGATATCTGATTTGAAGCGGCGGGTACTTTTCGTGTCTTATGATTAATCATTTCTGAAGAGTAAACCATGATACTTACCATTCCTCCTTGCGTTGTAGCTCGGATTAGAATAGGTTGATTGTACTTGTTTTTAAAACTAAAATCAGGACCATACCAGCTTACTGTAGCATCGCGGCCAGGTGGAACATACGGAACGCTCCTAGTATGGGAATAGCGTTGAGTTGTTTGCAACCCTGCATTGTCGATAGCATTAAACAGGGTGGATGACACCTGACAAATCCCTCCACCAATCCCTTCAGAAAACTCTCCTTTAACGATAACTCGAGCGAGCAGATATCCTTTATCTTCTGATCTCTTGCCAACGGCTTGGTTAAAAGAAAACGCCTCTCCTGGAAACACGACATAATTATTTATGGCTTCTGTAGCAAGTGAGATATTATTTGAACGATTTTTGTTGTTCACATTAAAATAGGTTCTATATTCACCTATCTTTTTTTCACGAATCTCCGCAAGTAATTCGCTGTCAACTTTTGGATGAATAGCAAGCAAAGGTACTTCTAGTTTGTATGCTCTACTTCTGTACAAAAAGGAATAAAATTGCTCATTAAATGCTTGATGGTATAGCTTGTAACCTACCCGCCCAGGAAGAATATTGCCTTGTTTGTCTATTGTGGCATTTACAGGTTTTTGGTACACTTGTTGGTCTATTTTTTTGACAAATTGATTGTATTTATCCACGTCCATGATAGGAACATCTAGTAAGGGCATAGTAATATCAGTATGGTTGACACTGGCAATCGTTCGTCCTTCATGGGTTACCGATAAGCTTTCAGAAATATTCACTTGTTGAACGAATAGTAAAATTCCGGCAATCCATGTTAATCTCAATTAAACGCACCCCCATTATATTACTGCACCTTACTTCACAAATCCTATTTTAAGTCTTCATAGAGCAAGTCTTGATCAATAATCCAACGATCAGTCAAACTTTCCCTTCGGATCATAAAATGCATAACCTTTATTTCTTTGCCTTCTCTCTTCTTATAAATAGCTGCTTGAACGGGTACATCCACGAGAAAAAGCCCATTTAGTTGTTCAGGCGGTTGTCTTAAAGGGTCAACTACTCCAAAATATGTAATATCTTTGACAAGTTTATTGACACGATTAGGATGACTCGGATTTGATAAGGTCATTGCTAATAATTTCTGATTTTCTTGATTAATGGCAATGGTAAAAATACGTATAAGTTCATAGGGACTTACCGTTTGTAGATAATCATCAAGCTTACCAGCCGCTTTCAATACCATTAATTTATGAGAAAGATCTTCGTTTTTCAAACGATGGGTAATGCTTCCAGAGAAATGAACACAGAAATGACCTGAAAAACCATTTTGTAGAGCTCCAGCACCATGTGGCATTCCGTGCATAGATGCAGCAATCATTTGATTATTGATTAATACAATAATGGCTCTTCTATTCCAACTCCATTTATTATTATAAATTTTCTTCATGATTTGAGTATCTTCCTTGGTTAGTGGCTGTACATCGGCATGATGGCTACCTGCTCTTCGTTGTACCTTAAATGATAAACCAGTTTCAATATCAATAATGGTGAAATTTGTTTTATTAGGAATAATGTTGTTTACAATCTCCCAAGGTAACATCTCAATTTTAAAGCTTATTGGTACTTCTTCATCTTCCCATTCCATTGCATAGACCGAGTGATCGACCATTGAGACAATTATAAAAATAGCGATAATTACTTGATACAATTTATTGTTTTTCATTTGGTTTCTCCTGCAATTTTTCTTATTATTTCAGGATAGAATCAGTTGAATACCTTTGAATATTTGGAAATTCTTCAAATTAGCCCCTCCCTGTTAATTTATGTTCTAAACACTGGGTTTGGGGGAATCAGCTATAAAGGCTTAAAAAGGCTCAGTCATATTAGTGTTTATGGTCCAATAAGTACTTTTGATATCCCTAATCTGTAACTTAGAAACTACACAAGATGCCATGATTCAATCTTTGCAGAATAGCATTGAGCAAATTAAAAGCTAAAATGGATTGTTTCACGCCCATTTTTTTGATATCTTGCTGGATCTCTATGTTGGAAATTATACTATTAACAACATGGAATAAGAGGGATAAACACTAATTCATTTCTAATTCATTGGGATCGTGGATCATGTCTAATGGGTAAATAATTTGTGAGCTTCTGTAAGGGCTATACTCAGATGATTTAATCTGCTTTAAGTACTTGAATACATGCTGCGAAGTCAGACTTCATCATGTAATATATAGGCCCCTTTTAAGCCCTCTATGGACTAATAGTTTTGGGAGTTTAATCTATACAGTTCTTCTTTATTCCAGTTTCTATTCACTGACTGCACCAAGAGGAATGAGAAGTCAAGAATTAGTGGATTTAACATGGGGGAAATACGTTTAGTTCGAGGAAAAAGGGGAAAAAAACACCCCTCTCCCTTAATCCCAGTTCCTTAACGATATTTAAAGACTATTAAGAAATTCTTTTTGAGTAACACACATGTAACACACATAATAGTAAACCGATCTTTTATAATCAAAAAACTAAGCCTTTAAATCATCGTGGATTGCACAAAATATTTAAAGAGAATTTAGAAAGAGCTGGTCTACCCGCTTTCCTTAGTACCTACATTCCACTTAACCCAGGCAGCATAACATCCAATAAAATCAAGTCTAAAATCAAGTCGATTCCAGATTACAATGAGGTTTCTATTCCTGATTTACCGTTATGTTCTACTATGACTTTATTACCCTCATACTGAATTTCATCCTCGAATACAGGAATATGTATTTTCAATTCAATACTTTTCTATTACAAGCCTTAACATTTCAAACAACAAGAAGATAAATGATATCCAGACACCGCCATATACATATCCACCCAAAATATCACTTGGAAGTAATTCGGTCGATGCAATATTTGCAATTGTTAACCACACTAATAATAATAATCCAATTAATGGAACGAATATGGACGTATATTTTTTTTTCGAATGACGAATAAGTAAAAATAAGCATGTTCCATAAATGATTATTGTAATAGTGGCATTTATATCAGGAAAATTTGAGGAATGATACTTCCCCACGAACCGTAATGATTGGAGATAGGAAAAAGTCTGCATAATTGATTCATGAAACAGCCTAGCTCCTAAAATCGAAACGATAAGTAAAAGATACTCAAGCAGCCTATTCCTTCTCTTCCTCCAAATGCGGATGACCGTTACACCAATAATTACTCCAAGTACATAAGGGGATTGAAATACTAACAACCCTTTCATCCAACTCATATATATTGAAGAATCCACTATATATACAGCAATTTCATTAAACTGAGTAAACTCATTATATAAATAGTCTTGAGCCATCCCCAGCATCAAGGTCACCATACCGATTAAAACTAAAGTGAGAAAAATAAGAAAGATCTCTGTTTTTCTTATGGTTTTTAGTCGATTTGTTAACCATTTAATTACATGAATAAATAAGTTTTTAATTTGAACTTTATAAAACCGATAAGTGAAATACCCAACTAACAATACCCCGAAAATAATAATAAAAATAATGAAATATTTACTTGCTGAATGATGGAAGGCCTCCCAGCGGGGTCCCAATACTTTTCCTAGAGTTATAAAACAAAATCCCCATAAAAATGAACCTATATAAGCTGGAATAATAAATTTTCGAAACGGCATTCTAGAAATCCCTGAAATGTAACCACTGAAATGTCTAATTCCTGGAATGAAATAAGCAAAGACCAATAATTTTCTGCCTGAACGCTCAAACCAAGCGGAGGTTTTTTTATATCTTTCCGGTCCCATATGGATATACCTTCCATATTTTTCGATTAGTTTATACCCACCTGCCCTACCAATCCAATAGGTTGCAGTTATTCCCCCACCTCCTGCAACAAAGACAGTCAGGAGTGCCAAAGGGTAATTCATTGTTCCCTGAAAAACAAAATACCCAGCGTAGCTCATTAAAAATTCACCTGAAATTGGTAGAGCCATGAGTTCTAGAAAAACCCCAATGAATAATATTAGATAACTGTGCTGTTCATATACAGTTATTAAGTATGACATATAAATGCCTCCATTTTTTTAAAAAGAAACTTTTGAGTGAATTTTTTCTTCAACTTTAGATCTAATTACAAAAATTGCACAATAAATGAAATCATTTTCTATGTTAATGAAATCCTAATCTTGTTTTAAGGGAACAAAAAGGTTTATGGATAAAATAAAAAAGCTGTACCCTTTTCTAAAAAGGTTACTAGCTTTTTTACAAAGGATAACGAAATTATAGTTTTTTAATCCTAATTGGACTTACCATTAAGAACGCGAGTATTAAGGTAATCCACGCATTGCTATATAAAAAGAATCCCATGCCAGCCAATGGTAATCCAGCTGCTGGAATAGGCAATCCTTTAAAATACCCAATGGTTGGATTAACACTAAACTTAGCTAATCTTAATGCTCCCATAGTTGGGAAAAGGATAAATGCCAAAGACGTTAAAATTGATGGTGCTGCTATCGAATGAAATAGAATTGCAGGAGCAACTCCGAAACTAATAATATCAGCCAAGGAATCCAATTCCACGCCAAATTCACTGTTCACTTTTAATTTTCTTGCAATCCTTCCATCAAGAAGATCTAAAAAAGCCGAAAAGAAAATAAAAACGGAGGCTACTTGCAAAAAGCCACTCATCATATAAGTAATTGAGAGTACACCGCACAATAAATTTCCAATCGTAAATAAATTGGGTACAGCTTTAACTATCTGATTGAACAAGGAAGTCCCCCCTGACGTCGAATAATCTCCGCATTTATGTAGCATTTTCTATATATTCTTCCGCTATTCATAAATATTAGAGGAAAAACTATCCTGGTAAATACAAAAGCCATCAAGTAACACACTTGCCTTAAGATTCGTAATAAAAAACAAGTTAAATTTTTTAACGGAATTTTTTTAAAAAAAGAAGCGACTTTTATGAAATACCCCTTCATAATCGATTTCTTCTCTTCCATAAAAAATAACTTAATATTGAAAGGACCAATAAACTTGTAATTAAATAAATCCTGTATGTTGATAAATATTTTTCAACATTGGTCCAATTTTCCCCTAATATTCTTCCTAGAGTGATAAAAGTAAAACACCAAATTAATGCACCAGTATAGGCGTAAATAACAAATTTTCTAAATGGGAAGCGATTGACAGCTGCTATATACGCTGTAAGGTGCCGTACCCCAGGAATAAAATAACCAAAAAATAAAAAATAGGGTCCGTATTTCTTGAATAATTTCTTTGTTGCATTAATTTTTTGTTCGGTAATGTGAATTTTTGGTCCAAACTTTTCTAACAAAGGCAACCCAAATTTATTACCAATGAAGTAGCTAAGCGAAATCCCCCCTGTTGCTCCTACAAAGGCACTTACTATCGAAATTAAGTAAGATAATTTACTCTGATACACAGTGTAACCAATATATGTAAGAAGCACCTCGTCGGGTATAGGAAGTCCTACAATACCTCCGATTAAAGCAAATATTATTCCGAAGTACCCATAATGTTCTAGAAGGTAAGTAATATGATTTTCCACCTTTTTCACTCCACCTTTTAGGTGATTTCAAACAATCATTTCTGATCATTTATAATCAGCAGTATTTAAATAATAAAAAAAGAAGAAGAAACTTTTAAAGAAATATATGCAAAATGTATGTTTAAGCTATTTTATGTTTTGGTTAAATGCACGAAAAAATTCATTTTTAGTTTTCATAAAGTTGAATATAAAAGGTAGATTAAGTTTTAACAAAAATAAAGAAGCTGCTAATCAAATAAAGGGTTTGGTTTAAAAGTACAAAAAAGTGACAGAAGTTTTGAAGAGGGTTGGAATAACAATGGCTAATCTTTCTATATTGAAAAATGGAAAGGCAAACGCTATTAGATGTTCGACTTTAGAGGCAATATGTAAGGGGTTGGACTGTCAATCTGGAAGATATCCTAAAATACAGAAGTGAAGTATGAGTAAATCCTAAGTCCCAATAAAGACCACAATTAGTGGTATATTCTATTTAAAAATCTACAATAATGTTTAACAAAGCCTATTCAAAAGATACTCCATATATAAATAAAAAGTATTGTTATAAAAAAAACAGTCCGGTTCATCAGACTGGTCTTCTGTTTAGTGAAACACATTTTTAAAATTTCTAAATTGGAGATTGGTAAATCATCAAAAGCCATGGCAACTATTGCACCCGTTCATTAAGAAAATAACTTTATTCAAGAATCGCGCCCTTTAATTGAACTGTTAATATTATTTTGTCGCCCGCTTTTTATGTTAAATAAATATCGCTTTTTTTGGACCCCTACTTCAACTTTCCTGATAGTTAATAATGAAAAATTGGAGTGCAAATAATACCGGTCCATCTTTTAATAAACGGTTAAACTTTGCTTCAAATCGACATTAACCCCCAAATTTATAAAGTGAATTTCCCTCCATGATAACAATAGTAAGTTTCAGCTTTAAGATTTATAACCTTTCTCAAAGATTGTTGGGCTTTCTCGACATTTAAACAAAAGTTTTGATTAGCAATGATCAATTCTTGACCTTCATTAACAGCTGCATCACCTGTAATTACACTTTTTAAACTTGGAAAATACAATGAAATATGCCCTGGTGTTGCTACTACACTACAATTATTATCTAAAATCATATCACCATCATTTACCTTTTCATCAATCGAAACATGCTTCAAATTCTTTAATTGCTGTATAAACCATTTACCAAATTCAATTTCTTTATTTGGCATGTTTTCTAGCATTTCTTCTGCTTGAACCAATCTCTCTGACTTCATTTCACCACTAATGTATTTTGATTCACTTTCACTAGCTATAATGTTAATCCAAGTATACTTTTCTTTAAAATCATATAGGGAGTCTATATGATCACCATCATAGTGAGTAATGATTATATTCTTTAAATTCTTCACTTCATATCCATTTTTTAAAATTTCATTTTCAATTAAAGGTAAGGAATTTGAATACCCTGTATCGACCAAAGTCAGTGCATTATTCATTATAATTAAGTTAGGATAAATGTGATTTTGTTGTTTATTAAATTCAAATTCGATTGGTAGCTCTATTATCTTCATTTTTCTTCCTCCATACTGCATGTGTATGAAATATTCCATGGTTTATTATACATGATATGGAAAAGAGGGCATAAAACCCCGATTTTTAAACAAGCATTATGTTTTTTTAGCGACTTTATTATTTATCACACAACTTTAGTATCCGGGAACATTACATGGTAGTTTATTAGTTTTATTGTTTAATTTTATTTATACTCTAGTTGTGGATAATTGGAACTACTTGCTTTTTGCTATCGATAAAATCGTAATGGTGCTTATAATGCAAAGTGTTCCAAGCCACTCGGCAAAACCGAATGTTACATTCAGCCAGATAACGGATATAAAGGTTGCGGATAATGGCTCAACCGAAGCAAATAAACTTACCTCCGAGGCTGTGATGTATTTCGTACTTTCCAAATAAAAATAAAAGGCAATGATCGTACCGAAAATGATGATGAACAAAACCGCTGAAAAAGAAGGTAAAGTCCAATTGCCTTCAAATGCCCAAGGAGGATGGACCATACTAAAACAAATGCCTCCAATCAACATGCCCCATCCCACAACAATCATTGAACCCCATCTTGAAAGGAGTTCATAAGGTTGCAAAGTATAAAAAGCCAATGCAAAGGCTGATGTTACTCCCCAAAATACTGCCCACCCGGATATGGAAAGTGTACGTATGCTTCCCCCCGTTACAAGCAAAAAAGTGCCTAAAATCGCTATGATCACAGCTACACTCACAGTAATAGTCGGAAAACGTTTGGAACGAATGGCTAAATAACAAGTGATCAGGGCCGGCGCTAAGTATTGAAGGACAGTGGCAGTGGCTGCGTTGCCATGTTCAATTGCTGCAAAATATGTGTATTGAACGGCGAGCATTCCCAGAATGGCAAAAAGGATAATTTGAAGCGCATCTTTTTTAGTTTTCCAAATGCCAAAAACCTGTTTTCTTTCATTTTTAAAAGCAATCCCCAATAAGATTACGCCTGAAAGCAATAAGCGTACCACCGTGAGCCACTCAGGACTGAAACCTTGCCGTTGAAATAGATATTGGGCTGCCGTTCCTGATACTCCCCATAATGCAGCGCCGGTAAGTACTAGAGCGATCCCTTTATTTCTTGAAGGTGATACATCGACTAAAGTATCATTACTCATTTTTTTCTTCCCCACCTTTTACACGATCCATATGGGCTTGAATCCTAAAATAACTTTCTTTCCAATTTTTTTCTATCATTTCAAGGGCCATCGAGAGATTTCTTTGTCTTAATGCCTGTATGATCCGATCATGCTCATTACCGGAAAGATGTACACCAATTACCTGATTGAAATAATACAGTTCTATTCGTATAAGTTTTTGTTTTAGTCCAGATAGAATCCGCTTCAATTCATCATTTACTGGAAGATTGATGTAAATGGAGTGAAAGTCATTATCCTTCTGGACGGCAGCTAATTGATTTCCTTCGACAATTGCTTTTTTCACTTCCTGATTGATGACTTCCATCTCAATTAAGTGTTTTTCTTCTAAGATATCAAAAGCCTGTTCCATAGCTAACTTTTCCAGTGTCCAAACAATAGAATATATATTTAATACTCCATCGAACCGAATAGGGGAAACAATAGTTGAACGGCTCGGCTTGGTCTCCACAAACCCCTCATCCTCGAGCCTTAATAGTGCTTCTCTTATAGGAGTACGGCTTACTCCTAATTTTTCGGCTAATTCTTTGTCACGTAATTGTTGACCTGGCGTAAGTGTTCCCTGGACAATCCAATCCCGCAAGATTATGTACGCTTCTTCACGTACAGAAGTACGTTTAATTTTTTGAGTTGAATCTGAATGTACCAACGGCTATTTCCTCCTCAAAATACTAATATGTAGTATGCAATATATCACATATTGCATGCCGTTGGAATGAATTTTAGAAAATTTACTTATGTACAGTTTTTAAAAAGATTGTCTAAATGTAATTATCAAACTGGGTCCTTAGATAAAACATACACAAAGCTTATTTCGCATGATAAAGTGACCCCATCCATAGAAAATCCATTCCTTTTCTATGGATGTTATTCCACTTTTTCCATCAATCGTTGAAACCTTGTGCTTTACAACGATTCCCTGTATAAACTAAGCTTTTCGTTTATATCGGTAATATGGAATGAATGCCTCTAAATTTGTTTTGTTTCCAAAGTCTTAGAACCTATTGGATCAATGAGTGATTCAAACTCCCTTCAAATTAATTGAATGGTATTAAAAAAATGTTTTGTAAATCTCCTGGTGCCGATTGCATTCATTACATGAATATTCTATTTCTAATGCATCTTCCCTTACTGTGTGCACTGTCTCCTTTTTACATGTTTCACAAAATCTCTTTTCGGATATTTCTTTCATTTATCAATCACTCTCCGAATTTCTTTGGTTTTTTTTGGGGCATGTTCAGTATATTTTGCGAATATTAACAAAAAAATACCTTTTTTCCTGAAGGTCCCCAAAAAGAGAAAAAAACAATAGTACTGGATTACTCAAAATTCCTTAGGATTCCAATACATCAAAGCTGCATGAAACGGATATTCGTATTCAAAAACTCCTTCTTTTTCCACAACATATTTATTAAGGATTGTTTTTACTTCATCATAGGAAAATTGTTCATCGAGAATTTTTGTCGTATTATCACGAATCATTTCTTCATATGTGGAATAGATTTTTTTACTTTTCAATTTCACGATCTTGCAGTCCGCCAGTATTCCTAGTTGATACAATACATTCAAGATGTGTATGTAATCCCGTTTTCTTAAATTGATTGTATATCCTCGTTTCTCCAATTCCATATAATGAGGTTTTTCTGGTCCTGTCGTCATACCGACTATCACTAAACGGGTTGCTGACTCATTCATTTTTAATAAGGTGTGACCGATATCGATCATACGGTAATAACAATTAAAACCAAATACTACATCATATTTATCCCTTTTCGTCTCACTTTCCCACTTATCATGAATCAAATCCATGTTCTCGGTACCTTTTTCATTCGCCAGAGATGCCAAAAAACTGATAATGCTTTTAGAACTATCAATACAAGTTAGCTTCCTGACCTCTTGTGCAATATCAAAGGTGTAATTGCCCCAGCCAGGACCGATTTCCAATACATGGTCTTCGCGATTTAATAATGGCAGTAACTCTTGGTGCACTTGTTTAGTATAAGGGTCCGCTTTATGTTGTTTTTTCCTTTCAACCATGGATGACCAAAAAGCTTCTTCTGCTGCATCATCTTTAAGTCGATTCGGGACTTTACCATAATGATCTACCATGGATTGTCTCCAAAGTTCAATATAATCAAGATTATTAGTCTTCATCTGTTCTCTCCTCAAATTATATAATTTATGTATAATAATTTTCTTAAACCATTCTACCCCATAGTTGCAAAAGAAAAAGAGCTGCAAATCAGCTCCTGATAATGCACAAAGCCTTTTTCTATTATTATCTCTCAACATATTAGCATTGGCCATACTTAACTTCTCGTAGCGTTAATGTGAAAGACTCACTACTTTATTTCTCTATTTTATAATAAGATTATCCATAAAGTATTGTTACGTTCGAAAAGGGGAATGCTGACGTTTCATCCGCTTCTCCCCCTTATAAAAGGTTTACACGTTTTTAAAATGCTGTTTTATATAAGAATTCACTTTATCAGGCACTTCGATTTGGATAAAATGCCCGGCATTTTGAATGATGTGAACCTGTGCATGTGGTAAACCTTCTTTCTGGAGCTTGTAGGCAAATTCAAACGGTATATAAGGATCCATCTCTCCCCAAATTATTGTGACAGGTATTTTGATCTGATTTAGTTTTTGATTGTACGATTTTACCTTTTCTATATTTCCAGAACGGTATAGATCTAAGATGACTTTACAAGATTCGGGTGTTCTAAAGACATGAAAGAAATCTTCCAGAATTTCGTCAACTATGTTCGGAATCGTTTTCTTCAATTCAGTTTGAGCTTGGGGATCATCTGACATGCGCTTCATTATTTTCTCTCCGACATTTGGTGTTCTCCAAATCTGAGCAAGTGAGTGCCACTTATAATCTACTGATATGGTTGTATTTGAAACAAAGAGACTTAGTATTCTCTCTGGATGATCACATGCCCATTTCAGTCCAATAAGTCCGCCCCAGTCATGTACAATAAGGTGGAATTTATCTAGATTAAGTTCTTTTGTAAAATCCGATACAAACTGTTCATATCTTTCCCATGTTGAGGATTCATCAAACGGTTCACTTTGGCCGAATCCTGGGAGATCAGGTGCAATGGTTCTAAATCCACAAGACACAATGCATGGAATCATTTCCCTCCACAAAAGGCTGGACTCAGGTACCCCATGCAATAAAAGAACTGGGGGATCATTAACGTTGCCTTTCTCAATATAAGATACGATCTTTCCATTTATTATCATTTTTTTCTTTTCCACTTTTATCTACCTCCTGAATAAAGTATTTTGAAACCTTTTTGCATTCAGCCAGGTCATAGTTCCTGGCTTGAAAGGGGATTTCTTCGGGAATAGACGATTGTTAAAATAAAACTAATAGAGAGTTTATATGGAATTACTATCAAATTCCCTCTCTCATTTCTATGTTAGTTCGCTATTTAATGCTTGTGTTTTTAGGTTTTTATCCAAAGTTTATTCAAAATGGATTTTTCGTGGATATGGACTCCTTCAATTCTTTGTCCGAAATTTATTTGCTTCCATCTCTACCCTATATAACATCAAAAAGCACAACAAAAAAAGGTAAAGCTATAAAAAGGCCTCACCTCTGAAATGATAAAAACCTTTATTACTCTAAAAGTATCAAAGTTTTTAGACATCTGTGGACTTTTGCTGAGTGAAGAAAAATATGAAGATGATAATGGGAATGGCTATTAGAAAAGCATTGTTTCTCGAACTTTTAATTGTAGGAATATCTGTTAGTGACATTTTTTACTCATTCCCTTTTAATGTAGTTAATAACTCTGATGGAACATTATAATGCTTCTTTACAATGGTATTAAAAAAATTATAATCTTCAATTGGCAATGCCGGAACAACTTCAGGATAACCAAAAATAGGACCGGAAACATTAATTGTGAAATCACCAGACGAAATAAAGATTCCTGTCACATGTATGGCATCATTGATTAATAATATAGCAATAATGATGTCCAATATATCGATAAAAAGATTTCCCGCTTGCGAGTGGTCCCTCCCTTCTAAACGATGCCCTCCAAAAAGAGGCCCACCTAATGAGAGACTAAATCTGCCTGGTCTTACAAAAACGCCAATGATTGTGATTTGTCCAGTTAATAATAGGATGGCTGTTGTAATTTCGAGATTACGCTGAAAGGAGTGAATTACTTTTTTTTCTGAATTAACTACACAGGTTTCAATCAATATCACCACTCCCCATGTAGGCATTTTATTCATATAAACGGGCAAACGTCACTGATTTGTTTGATTTTTTATATTTAAAAGTTCTATTACTGAATATATTGCTTTTTCAATTTCTTTATATCCGGTACACCGACAAATATTCGAAGAAAGCCATGTTTCAATCTTTTCAGGACTTGGGTTCCTGTCATTAAGGAGTAAAGCCTGGCAAATCATTATAAAGCCTGATGTACAATACCCACATTGAAAAGCAAAATGTTCCACAAAGGCTCTCTGAATCGGGGTATTCTTGAGGCCTTCAATTGTAAGGATTTCTGAATCGATTGCTTCAATGGCTAACATTAAACAGGATTTCATTGGCTGTTTATTCATTATCACCGTACAAGCGCCGCAATCTCCATTTAAACATCCAGGTTTAGCTCCTGTAAGTCCAATTTTATCTCGGAGAACATCTAGCAATATATCCGATGCCAATATATCCCTCTCATACTGTTCTTTATTTATTTCTAATTGAATGGTAACTTTACGATCCGCCGAATGGCTATTCATGTTCCTCACCACCTATATATGACAAAATGTATGAAAGGGTATTTTCTAAAACAAATAATCTATATTCATTGGATCCTTCTATATCGTTTAAAACCGGAGTTGGTAAATACTCAAAGGAGGTTAAAATTCGATCTTTAAAAGATAAACTCTTATCATTTAGTTTGTTTTCCATTTGAATTGACCGAAAAGGATATGGACAAACCCCGCTGAATGCAAATCGAATAAATCCTTCTTTTTTTAATGAGGCAACTGTTAAAAGCGGATATCCCGTTTTCCATTGCTGCCTCTTCTTTACACTAATGTGTTTAGCTTTCAGATATTCTTTTTCTGTTACAATTTGAACGAGAAATTCCCCTTCGTCAAGTCGTAGCTCTTTATGGAAAACTTCATTAATAAATTCTTTCCTCGTTCCTTTTGGTCCGGCAATAATGACAGTACTATCTGATAATAAAAATGGAAGAACTGACTCTCTATAAAAAATTTGACCACATATGTTTCCACCTATAGTGATTTTATTTCTTGATGTATAATCAGCAACTTCTTTTGAAGTATCCGATAATAGCGGAAATAGCTTATTTTCTTCGATTGCACGTAAACTCAATGTTGAGCCAATGATCAGTTCTTGGTGTTGAAACCCGAATGCATTGCATTCGGGAATCCCTTTCAAATCAATAATCGCATCGGTGTATATAAAATTTAAACGTCCTAATGTTAAAATTTCAGTCCCTCCACCATAATACATAGGTTTTTTTTCTTGTAATTTTAATAGTTGATAAAGTTCAATCGCTTCTTTTATCGATTGAGGTTTATAATAATCAAAATTATAAGGTAACATTAATCTCTTCTCCCTCTCTTCCCCCTCCAAATGAGTTCAGGAAGTAATGGCAACTGGTTCAAAGGAATCCCCGCAGCCAAAGATAAACTATTACCTAAAGCAGCTGGCATACCTAGAAGCCCATGTTCTCCAAGGCCCCTTGCGCCATATGGGGCTTCTAAATGTGGTGTTTCTACAAATTCACAAATATATTCAGGGTTTTCTCCATATCTTAAGGGTCTATAGGTTCTGAGTTGAGGGTTTAATACTCTGCCAAGGTGATCGAAATAGAATGTTTCACGCCCGCCGAATGCTATGCCCATGCTCATTGCACCCATTATTTGTCCTTCTGCAGTTTTTTGATTCAAAACCTTTCCTGCATCAATGACAGATATTGCCCTTACTATCCTGTAAGTATATTCATTTATGTCATACTCTACTTCTACCCCTTGTGCGCCAACAGTCCATTCAGGACCTGGTCTGCCAGCACCTGTATCGGGATCTAAATTTGTTATATGTGGAATGGTATATTGTCCTCTACCGATGATTTGTCCTCCAATCGTACTTCCGTCAGGATATGTATACCCATACACTAGCCGTTTGAAAGGAATTTCTATATTCGGTTCCCCTCTCATAAAGACCCTTTCCTTGCCAAGGACGATATCTTCAATTGGAGCTCGTAATACACAAGAAGCAAGTTTCTTTATTTGCAAAAGAGCATCTTCCGCAGCTTGAATCGCAGCCCTTCCTGCCATTAATGTTCCACGGCTTGCTACCGTTTTCCAATGTTCTGGAGTATTTTGTGTGTTTACCTTCATCTGAACGTTTACGCGATCAATGGAGACCTTTAATTTATCTGATACAATCTGTGCTAATATCGTTTTCGTTCCTGTACCGATTTCTACTACTCCTGAAATAAGGTTTACACTGCCATCAGGGTTAAAGGTTAATATGACACCAGATCCAGCGTTGGTATCGATCGTTGAAGTTTTCCATATACAAGCGATCCCTTTTGCCCTTATTATCTTGTCGTTTATTTTTACTAACTGGCCCTCTTCCCAATTCATTTTTTTCTTAAGCACCTGTATGCATTTAGGAAGATTACCTACCGTGCTCGAATTCAATTTAACTTGTGTTGGGGTGGAGTTCCCTGGGAGTATCGCATTCATTTCACGAAGTTCAAGTGGATCCATTCCAAGCTTTTTTGAAAGAGAATCCATGGCCCGCTCAAAAGCAAACAGAACTTCTGTATGGGCGAAACCTCGATAAGGCGAGGCATATGGATGATTTGTATACATACAGAGAGAGTCGCACCAAATATTTTCTATATTGTAAGGTCCGGTACAATCTACAGCTCCAGCACGGCTTAGATCTGTAGCTTTGTCGGCATATGCTCCCCCGTCCCATAAATACGTCAGCTCTGCGATCTTTAGCAAACCAGATTTTGTACAACCTAATTTAATTGTAGCATCTAATCCAATATGACATGGTGATGTCAAAATATCCTCTTCACGACTATTTTCAACTTTTACTAGCCTGCCATTAACGGCCTTTGACGCGATATAAGCTAATAGTTCAAGTTGGACCGAGGCTTTACCACCGAATGCCCCTCCAACAAGTGGAGTGTTTACTATGACGTTTCCAATTTCAACATCAAAGTAATCACTTATCAAACGCTTGATCATGAAGGGAGCTTGAGAAGAAGAAGTGATAATGACCTTATCATCTGAGTGAATTTCCGCTAAAGAACATCTTGTTTCCATGGCTACATGGTCGGAGGGCGAAAAAGAAAACTTTTCCTCAATAATGATTTCGCTCTCTTGCCAACCTGTTTTTCTATCACCTTTTCTGATTTTAGTTCGGTTTGCTATATTTGTGCCTGGCTCGGGAAATACCTCGGATATTTTTTTATAGGTATCTAAATCTGGGTGGAGTAGAGGGGAATTGGGATTTAAGGCTTCTGCTGGTGAATTGACAACGACTAAAGGTTCATAGATAACTTGAATATTGTCAGCTGCAATCTTTGCTTGTTTCATTGTATCAGCAACAACAAGTGCTACTACTTCTCCATGATAGCGGACTTTATCTAGAGCTATGGGGTACCGATCCCTGATTTCTTCTCCTGTTAGTGGTAAATTCCCACCTGTTATGATTGCGCGAACGCCTGGAACTTTTTCAGCTTTGGTTAGATTAATATTTTTAATAAGGGCATGTGCATAAGGACTAATTACCTTTTTAACATGAAGTGTTTTTACTTCTTCGCGGTCTCCTGTGTAAATCGCCTGCCCAGTCACCTTTTCCCAGGCATCTTTTCGAGTTACCCCTTTTCCGATAATATCCATATAGTCTCCTCATTTTCATTATTATTCTTATTTAATTGTTATCTATTTTGTTTTTCCAAAAAAGGTATTCTTTCATATTATCAATATCAACAAACCATTTTTCCTCATAAAAAGGAACAAGTACCCCCTGTTCTTTCTTCGCCATTAGAATCTGTCTGGCTCCTCGGTCTCCTCGTAAAAGGTGAATGTCGGAAAAGAGGTCTTTGTCAATAAGTATGGGAGGTCGTGTACAACCATGAAAACTAGAGGCAACAAAGGAGTAATTAGGGTTTCCTTTGTATATTTCGATGAGTTTGTTTATCATATTTGTTGTTATAAAGGGCTGATCAGCAAGTAAAATTATTACGGCGTCCGAATGTATGTTGTTTGCTGATCGTATACCTGTTTGGAGTGAATGGGATTGACCTGCTCCAGGTTCTTTAGTTTCGACCGTAATTATTTTTTCAGAACAAAAACCTGATAAATCCAGGTGGTTTAAATGATTTGAAATTATGATAATATCGTTAAGTTCAGATAGAACCGCTTTTTCTAATCCCCATCTTCCCATTTCTTTATTTCCTAATGGCAATGTTAATTTATTTGTACCCATTCGATAACTATTTCCAGCGGCCAAGTATACCCCAGTTATTTTCATTCCGGATGTTCCTTCATAATTTTATGCTGAATTAATTCAGCTATAATGCTAACAGCAATCTCGAATGGGCCGTTAGCTCCAATTGATAAACCGATAGGTGAGTGTATATTATTAGGGATTTTCTTGTCAAATAAACTGGCTGTACGTTTTTTGGAACCTAAAATGCCTAAATAGGATAATGACTGATTCATCATTAGTGAAAGTATTTCTTTATCTCTCTGAAAGTTATGAGTCATGATGATAACATAATCATCTTTTTTAAAAGATAATTGTTCCATAATTTCAGTTGGGAATCCTACAATATGGCTAACTGCGTCGGGTATATTATTTTCGTTACAAAGCTCGGACCTCCAATCGCAAACAGTAACTAAAAACCCTATTGAGGTAGCCATTGTGACAACTGGATATACATCACATCCAGCTCCAAAAATGATTAAACGGGGTTTAGGTAAAATCTTTTGCATATAAATAAAGCTAACATCATTATCTTTGGGTGCATTGTGATTCTCATTCTCTGGTCGGAAAGAATACCCCAATAAGTTCCAATCATCATCTAGCTCAATTTGATGAACGATTACCTTAGCTTCTTTAATGGAAGCCAAGACATATGAAAGATGTTCTTTTAATTTATGGTCCACATACTCCAGTAATATATATATAGTGCCGTTACAACCTGTTCCAATACCCCATTCTAGATCTTCATCACTTTCCATGTGATATACAAAGGTCTCTGTATTTTTCCTTTCGAACACTCTGCAAGAATGAAGAATAAGGTCTTCCTCGATACACCCAACACTAATTATGCCTAGAGATGAACCATCTTTTTTTATAAGCATGGAGGTACCTTCACGCAAGTATGCTGAACCTTCCACATGAATGATGGTAGCCAATACACACTCCATAGAGGTCGATTGAACTTCTTCAAGGATCGTATACATTTGATTCAATTGTCTTCCTCCTGGTCTCCTATGAGTTCCTTCATTCTATTAATAACATTATGTTGATTTATAAAAAAAATGTGTTTATATAGGGAATAAATAGAATAGAATTATTCTAGCGCGGGCTGAGCACATGGGAAATGTGGTTTTTCCTGATTTATGCTTTAAAGACTCACAGTCATTTAATCTTTGTATGTAGAGAGTGTATCATTCGATGTTTAAATTAAAGGGGAGGGATATAAGTGTATACCTATTTTATTGGTAAACAAAAAGGAGCAAAAATTTTGCTCCTTCATCCAATCTTATTTGTTTTCCTTTTGAATAAATTTTATCTTTTCGATAAAGCAGACCAAGTATTTTCAAGCCACTTATCAAAGTCTGCCCCTTTTTCACCCTCATAGGTGTCATATATATCCATTCTCATTTTCTGAAGTTTCTCTTTGAATTCAGCATATGAGTGATTTTCTGGTAAACTCTTCTTGATCCTAACTAAGATTTTGGTTAATCCTTTAACCAATTCGCCCTTTTTCCTTGGTGGCAATTGAACATCTTCGCCTAATCTTTTCAGTTGACGGTATGCGGACTCTTGAACTTTATATACAGAATCACTATTCATGATATGTTTGAAAATATCGATTACTTGATTATTTTTTGACTGACCTAACTCTTCGATCGCATCTAAACGTTCTCTCCAATTAGATTTGCGATTGGCAGATTTTTTTAATTCCTCATAGTTGGCAGGTAACTCGATACCTTTTATTTCTTTGTTATTCAAATGAATCATTTCTCCTTCTGTCTTTATGTAAATATCGGGATATAGAAAAATGTAAATCCGATACTACAATAATCCATTACCAAGAATGGTTTATTACATTACTTATTATACCCTTTTCCATATCTTAATATAGTTAAATTTCTTACCGATCCGCTGTATTTTCAATTTAATTAACATAAATCGCTATTTTCATCCGCAGATTATCCTCTGTATCATTAATCTACAAAGATATTTTCGCCTTCATCTTTAATGGAGAAAAATTAAAACATCAGTAATTCCCAATGAATCAGGAAATACTGACGTTTAATATTCTATAAAGTTTCAGTTTCTCTTTGGTCAATCCAAGCCGCAAGCCTTGGCAAGTATTTCAACAAGATGCATACTTTTGATTTGGTTTGCTGCTCCCTCCCTTTGAATGCCAATGCTCATTTGCATTTGGCAGCCAGGGTTAACGGTCACTACTGCAGTGGCTTTTGTATCTTTTAGGTTCTTCATTTTTTCATCCAGTATCTTCATGGATTCATTAAAGTGAAGAAGATTGTAAATGCCTCCAGATGCACAGCAACGGTCAAACCCTTCCATTTCCACATAAGAAACACCTGGTATGGATTGCAATAATAAACGAGGTTCCTTTTGGACCTTTTGAACATTGCGTAAATGACATGAATCTTGATAGGAAACGATGCCTTGCCATTCTTCAGTAAAGGGAAGTGGCTCCAATTGATGAAGAATTTGACTGATATCTTTTGATTTTTCCGAGAATGCCCTTGCCGCCCCAGCCCATTCGTGATCATCAGCCAATAGGTGTCCATATTCAAGAAGCGAAGCACCGCAGCCTCCTGCGTTATTTACAATTACATCAGCATCTGATTGCATGAAGGCTTGGATATTCCTCTTCGCCAATGCTTTTGCTTGTTTTATTTCGCCTTGATGGGAATGCAGTGCACCACAGCAATTCTGATTTTCAGGGAGAATGACCTCACAGCCCACAATGGTGAGCAGCTCGATGGAAAGACGGTTGATTCGAGACATCATGGATTCCATGATGCACCCAGCAAAAAATGCCACTCTTAATTTCGTTTCCCCTTTTGCCGGTATTATCGTTCCTGTCCGGATTCGTTTGGAGGACGACTCGATAGGAGGAAGTGCTTGTTCTAAATGTGCAAGGGCAGGGGAAACCTTTTGCAGTACATTCGATGAACGGATAAGTTTGGATAGCCCCGTTTTTTGATAAAGGTGGACTGCACTCCCAATCCTATTCATTCGTTTTGGATATGGAAAAAGATGAACCAATGCCAGTTTTTTGATTTTCGTCATTTTATTTTTTTTGTTCGCTGGTGGGGAGGCTTCAATCGCTTCTTTTGCCGCTTCCAGTATATGTCCGTATGGCACACCGACTGGACATGCGGTTTCACAAGCACGACAGCCCAAGCATAGGTCGATCGGTTCAGCTAAATCTTTTTGGAAATCTATTTTCCCTTCGGCTGCCAGTTTCACTAGATTGATTCGGCCGCGTGGAGAAGCGGACTCTACACCCATTGATTCATATGTAGGACATGCTGGTAAACAATAACCGCATTTTACGCATTGGTTTGTCCAATCATAGGCATCTGAATATAAATTTTGGACCGCTTCATTTGTCTCGTTGGATTTAACAGGTAGATTCATGTAACCAACACGATCCTTGTCTGGCCCTTATCAGGAAAAACCTTTCCTGGATTCATGATATTATTGGGATCCCATGCTTTTTTAATTTTTTTCATCATATTCACCCCTGTTATACCTAATTCCATTTCCATATATGGTGACTTTAATGTACCGATTCCATGTTCTCCGGAAAGAGTTCCCCCTAGTTCTATTGCCGCTTCAAAAATTTCACTGACTGCAAGCTCCACTTTTTTCATTTCCGTTATATTTCGTTTATCAGTAATGATGTTCGGATGTAAATTGCCATCGCCGGCATGACCAAATACAACCAAGTTCAATCCGTATTTTTCCCGGATTTGGTTTAATCTCTCCATCATCGCCGGAATTTGACTGCGCGGAACAGTTGCGTCTTCAGAAATCTTTGTAGGTCCCATTTGTGTAATGGCCGGGGAAACCGATTTACGCGCACTCCAAATCGTTTGGCGTTCTTCCTCTGTCTCCGCAATCTTGACGTAGGAAGCACCCTCAGCCCGGCATAAATCGGCGCACTTATTGATTTCCTCCTCAATCGCCAAAGGGTGCCCATCTATTTCAATGATCAGAATGGCCTCTGCTTGAAGAGGCAATCCAGAAGGACGATAACTTTCAACAGCACGGATACACGCATTATCCATTAACTCCATGGCTGATGGTAGGATTCCTGACGATAAAATGCTGGTAATGGCATGACCGGAGTCGATCAAATGATTGAAGTGGGCGACAAATGTATGTTTTGATTGCGGTTTTGGAATTAAGCGAATGATTGCCTCTGTAACGATGCCCAAGGTACCTTCCGATCCTACGATCAATCGTGTCAAATCATACCCTGTTACATTCTTTACAGTCTTTCCGCCAGTGCGGATGATTTCTCCCGTAGGTGTGACCACCTCCAGGCCTATCACATATTCTTTTGTCGTTCCGTATTTCAATCCCTTTGGCCCGCTAGAGTTTTCCAATAGATTTCCGCCAATTGTGGCAACATTGGAACTGCTTGGATCAGGCGGATAGAACAAGCCGGCTTCTTCAGCCTTTATATGGATATTTGCCGTTATCACACCTGGAGAGACAATGGCAAGCATATTTTCCCGATCAATGATCAATTTATCCCGTAAAAGGGTCATATCAAGAACCATCCCCCCTTTAACAGGTAAAGGACCGCCACTTAGCGAAGTTCCGGATCCTCTAGGGTAAACAGGTATTTTGTGAGTATTAGCCAATTTAACCACCTCACTGATTTCCTCCGCGTTTTTTGGCTGTATAACGATTTCAGGTAAATATTCCCCAAAAGAAGCGTCATAGCTATAACAATACCTTTCTGTCAAATCAAGGTACATTCTATCACTTGGAATTACCTGACTAAGATCGTCCAGGGCTTCTTTCTCCATAATTCTCACTTCCTTTCTTTTGTGTAATATAATGGTATTCTATTATCCTGCTAGATATAATGAAATAAAAAAGGAGGGTTTTTATTGAAAATAGCACTTATTCACGCAACCACCACTGCACTAAAGCCAATTGAAATGGCATTTCAGACAGTTGCTCCGAACATTGAACTCCTTCATTTCATGGACACGGGCCTTCTCGCCTTGATGGAAAAAAGCGGCAAGTTAACTCCGGAAATCATCCGCCGCTTTTCATCATTAGTGAGTTTAGCCTATGATTCTGGCGTTTCATGCATCCAACTTACTTGCTCTGCTTTTAATGACATCACTTCAATTTTACAACCTCTTTATTCTGTAAAGTTATTTCGTTCAGATGAGGCCATGCTTGATGAAGCACTTCGATATACTAGCATCGGCCTGGTTTCAACCGTAAAAGAAACGCCCGTCGCCCTTCAAAATTATTTATTGAATAAGAATCCGGACTGTTTGATCGAATCATTGGTAGATCCAGGGGTCATCCATTTATTATCTCAAGGAAAAAGAAAGGAACATGACGATCGAGTAAAAAAGATGGTGGAACAATTGGATGGAAAGACAGAAGTGATTTTGCTTTCACAATATAGTATGGAGCATGTCGCAAAGCAAGTTAACCCTTCTGTCCCTATCCTAACGGCACCACTTTTGGCTGCTAAAAGGTGCTTGGATCATTTGAATGGAACGTTTAGCTGATTTTTTTCTGGATAAAATCCGAACTTGGTCAGCAGGATCGATTGTCACATCACTAAAATCCTTATTAACCGTTTGTATGATGGAAACCACCAAAAACTTTTCCAACACCCTGAATTTTTTCAAGTATGACGATTAGAAGGACTGATATGAAAATAACCACGCTTGACACGGATGCAACGATTGGATTGTAGGCATCCTGCATTTGCGAGAAAATCTCGATCGGCAGCGTTCTCATCTCAGGTGATACCATAAAGAGCGAGACCGTTACATTATCAAATGATGTCAAAAATGCGAATAATCCTCCTGAGATGGCCGCGGATCCAATTAGCGGCAGTGTCACTTTCATGAATACTGTTAGTGGATTCGCTCCAAGTATGGCCGCGGCCCGTTCGAGATTATAATCAAATCCACTTAAACCGGTTAATACGAGCCGCATAACATATGGTATGCAAATGACGATATGGGCAATTAAAAATCCTGTAGATGTACCGGCAAGCATCATTGGTGTAAAGTACATTAAAAGTGCAATCCCTAAGACTAATTGCGGCACACTTAATGGAGAAGTTAAAAGGGCCGTAATATACGATTTTCCTGGTATATCATACTTTGCGATGCCAAGGGCTCCCAAAGTTCCGAATATGACGGAGAAAAGGGCAGCTAATGCTGCGAACTTCGCACTATTCAAAAATGCTTCCAAAAATTCAGGTCGCTCCAAGATCTTGGCATACCATTTCAGCGAGAAGCCTTCAGCCGGAAAACTTGGATAATTGGCACTTGTAAAAGAAGCGGGAATAACGACAATGAGCGGTATCAAGATATAGATAATAGCCAACACGGCTACGGCAATCCGAAGGCCTCCAATCGTTTTCATCATCGGAATACCTCCTTGAATTTCCCTTTTTCAAACGCTCTGGTAAAGACAGTTACTGATATGACAGTGGTTGCTAATAGAATATAAGAAAGAGCAGATCCGAATGTCCAATGTAGCAAATTATTTATTTGATCATAGATGACAACAGGCATCACGGGCACATTGGCTCCCCCCATTAATGCAGGCGTAACATAAGCACTCATTGACAAACTGAATACGAGAATGCAGCCAGATACGATACCAGGAATACTTAACGGCAATGTAATGGAAAAGAACCTTCTGAATGGGCTTGCCCCAAGTATCGCTCCTGCCTTATCCAGAGAAGGATCAATATTATAAAGACTTGCAACTATGGATAAGATCATGAAAGGAAGATAAGCATTGGAAAGGCCAATCACAACTCCGATTTCCGAAAACAATAGTTTCAATGGTGCATCTATTATGCCAAGGGCCATCAAGGTTTGATTAATCGTTCCGTTAGGCAATAGCAAGAGGTACCAGCCAAAATTACGGACGACTATACTTACCAAAAGCGGTGATACGATCAAGAGCGTGATATACCCTCTGATCCGCGCCGAGCTTTTGGCCATCGTCAAAGCTACAGGATATCCAAGAAATAAAGCAACCAGGACCGAATATAAACTGATTTTGACAGTCAGCCATAATGAAGATAAATAGTAGCTATCGGAAAAGATTTGTGTATAGTTTTTTAGGCTATATACTGCATCAGCAGCTCCAAGATTATCAGTGGATATGAAGCTTAAATATAAAATGTATAACATCGGTATGACGAAGAAACCAAATATGAATAGCAGAATCGGCGTTAAAAGGAGTAATCCAGGCAGCCAGACTTTCCTTTTCTTGAATTTAGGTTCCTTTTGCGGCTCAATAGGATTCGTTTCCTGTTCTATTTCTTGACTAGCATAACTTCTGATGGGCTCCATCCAATCAACACCTCACTTCCATTTTGCCATGATGAATCGAAAGCAGAAGTCAATACTTGAATACTTTTCCCCTGTAATAGAACATTGATTTCCCATGAGGTACCAAGATAGTTAATTTGGCTAATCCTGGCACGATGGTAATCCAAAGGAGATAAGGAAGTTTCATCAATAGAAAGGATGCGCAGTTTTTCTGGTCTAATATAAATCTTCACCTCATCTCCGGTTTTCAAATCACTATCATTTCCCATGATATTATCTGCGTCGACATGAGTAATATCAGAACCGATCTTGACTGATACTTTCCGCTTGTCCACGGCAGACACTTTCCCTTCAAAACAATTCGATTTTCCAATGAATTGAAAGACGAATTCTGTCTTGGGATGATTGTAAATCTCAGTTGGGGTACTGATTTGTTCAATTTTCCCTGCATTCATGACCACGACTCGATCTGACATGGAAAGAGCTTCTTCTTGATCATGGGTCACAAAAATGGTCGTTACGCCAATTTCCTTTTGTAAACGCTTTATTTCGGCCCTTAGTTCATGGCGCAACTTTGCATCAAGGTTTGAAAGCGGTTCGTCAAGCAAAAGGAGCTCCGGTTTCACTACAAGTGCCCTGGAAATCGCAACACGCTGACGCTGACCTCCTGATAATTCCCTTGGATAACGATTTTCCAATCCTGACATTTTCACTAATTCAAGCGCTTTACTTATCTTCTTTTTTTGCTCAGCTTTACCGACCTTGCGTAATTTCAAGCCAAAACTGAGATTTTCATAGACTGACATATGAGGAAAAAGCGAATAAGTTTGAAAAACCATTCCTAAATCTCGTTTATAAGGCGGAACCTTCGTAACATTATTGCCCTTAATATGGACCTCACCCCGATCTGCATCAAGGAACCCCGCAATGAGGTTCAAGGTCGTGGATTTTCCGCACCCCGAAGGCCCAAGAAGAGTGAGTAACTCTCCTTGTTTCACCTCCAGGTCGATACCATTAAGGACAACATTCGCTCCAAATTGTTTAAAAGCGCCTTTTATCTCTACATCATTTTTATTTGACCCAACCCCCAGAACTGCCTTCAGGTGCTGCCCATTGATTTCCATATCGTTTTTTAATACTTCCATGTAATCAACACGCTCCTTTTTATTTGAGTTTTTTGCCTAATTCAGGAGTAACCTCTTTCGCCCATCTATCTGACACCTCGGCACGGATTTCGGCAAACTTGGCGAAATCTGGTTTGAATGTTTTATCACTTTCTTTAAGTCCGATTGACTCTTCGAACTTCTCTGGAATTTTCATGCCTTCTACCGTCGGATAAAATCCTTTTTCGGAAATTAATGCTTGCGCTTCTTCACTGATTACATAGTTGATGAATTCAAGGGCTTCTTTGCTATTAGGCGTATTTTTCACTAGACCAGCGCTGAAAGCTTGAAGCGGTACACCTTCTTTAGGCACGGCCATCTTGATGGGAATACCTGAAACGGCTAGTTCACCTATGGAATAACTTCCCATGACCGTTACGTCAGCAGCTCCCTGTTGTATGGCTGGCATCATTTGCGTTGAGTTTTTATAAAATGTATTGGAATACGCTGCAAGATCTTTTGCCTTTTCAAGACCTGGTTCCATGTCTTCCGTACTGCCGCCGTTTGACATCGCCAGTCCATTAAGTGTATTGAAACCCCAGTCATTCGTAATATCTGAAAATGCCGTTTTACCCTCGTAATCAGGTGAGACAAGATCATTCCATGATTCAATTGATTTTAACCCTTTCTTTTTAAAGGTTTCCGTATTATAAGCTGGTGCAATGACTAAACCGAATGCTGGCGCGGCCGCCTTTTCAACCGGAATGAAACGTGGATCCACCGATTTCATATTGGGAACATTGGACTCATCAATTGGTACGATCAGTTCCTTCTCCTTAGCGCGAATTACATCAACCGGTACAAACAGGGCAACATCTATTTGCGGAGCGTTCTTCTGTAATTCCACTTTAGAAAGGATTTCACCAGATAAACCGGAAATGTAATTTACGGTGATTCCCGTTTTTTCTTTGAACTTTGGAGCGATCACATCTCGGATGGCACTTTCGATGACTCCGCCATTCCCTGCTATCGTTATTTTTTTCTCTCCATTTTTACCTGCACCCGTTTGTACCGATTCTCCTGGCTTTTGCGGAGTTGGATTACCACACCCTGCAAGAGCGATCAATGCGATTATCAATAAAAGACTTAATATTTTCTTCATATTCATTACCTCCCATTTTTCATTGATTTTCAATAATTCCTTGTTCGCTAAAATATTTCATGGCTCCTGAATGAAAATCGAGTGGAACTTGTTTGGTTGCTTCCTCTATTGAAATATCAGAAGCGGCCGGATGTGTATGCTGCAGCTCAGGCAGATGTTCATATAGTGTTTTCACCAGATTGTAAGCATGCTGGTCAGACATTTCATCATAGGTTACCAAAACATTTTTAATAGAAATCGTTTGGACACTTTTTTTCATTCCCTTATATGTATCACTAGGAATTTCATTGGCAGTATAAACACCATATTGTTCCTGAAGGTGTTCAATAATATCTTCCGGGATTGGAATGAAGGAGAGTTCCGTTTGCCTGGATATGAAAGCGATTTCATTATTCGGAATTCCCGAAGAAAAGAAAGCGGCATCAATGGTACCATTTTGCAAGGCTTCCGCAGATTGAGAAAAAGATAGATAGGATAAATTCAATTGATCAAGCGGTAAATCCGTTTCTAATAGGATTCGTTCTGCCATAAGCCTTGTACCGCTTCCGGTCGTACCAACACTAATGCGTTTACCAACTAAATCTTCCAAGGAATCAATATCATTTTGTTTCGTTGTAACAATTTGAACATAGTTGGAATATAGGGCCGTTAAAGCTCTTAACTTGGATTTATCCGTTTCAGGCAAATCAAGTACATCTACTGAGGTAAAACCAATTTCTGCGCGATGACGGCTAACCAATTCAGTATTTTCGATGGAAGCATGGGTTACCTGGGTTCCTGACACAGCTCCATTATATTTTTCAAACATGTTTGACAATCTTTGTCCTAATGAATAATAAACCCCTGACATATCTCCGGTTGCAATGATTAGGAGCCTATTTTTTAAATCCTGTCCTTCAGAAACTAATTGCCTCTGGATCAAGGTAGCAGGTTTTGAAATTTCCTGCTGCTCATTCATAAAAGAACATCCTGCCATGAAACAAAATAACACAGCGACTTTTATAAAGAGTGCTCCATTTTTCATAGTGGCCCTCCTTTCTTAATGAAAATAGATGCAAGTACTATGCCAAGTCGATTAATTGCTCTAAAACGCAAAGTTTGCCGATTTAGAGCATGATTCACCATCATAAACCGGCATTTTTTGCCGGGTACCCAGAAAAAAATGCCGGTTTAGACTATTAGCCTTTTATTCTTCTTTTGAAATGAGCTTGATTTTATCACGAAGGCTTCTTTCAGAAATTTTTAGGATTTGGGCTGTTTTTTGCCGATGGTTTTTACAATATTGAAGAGTGGCCGTTATGACTTTTTCCTCTATTTCTTTCATGGATATGCCAATCGGGATTCTGAAACTGTTAAAATCATCGTCAATGCCATTCGGCTGGAGAATGAACTTCTGTTCTTGAACATATTGTGGCAAGTCGGTATCTTCCATTCTTTTCGAGTTTGATAGGGCAACAGCATATTCTATAATATTACCAAGCTCACGGACATTCCCTGGGTAATGATAATCCAGCAAAATCCGACGTGCGGTTGCCGAGAAAGCCTTGTCTTCCCGGTTCATATCGGTAGAGTGCTTTTTTATAAAATAATCCATAAGGATGGGTAAATCTTCTTTTCTATCCCTTAACGGCGGCATCGAAATGGGAATGACATTTAACCTGAAATACAAATCCTCCCTAAATTTACCTTCCATTACCATTTGCTCCAGGTTTTTATTGGCTGCACTTATAATACGGACATCCAGGGATATTTTTGTATTGGAACCTAGAGGCGTCACCTCTCGTTCCTGCAACACCCGTAATAATTTGACTTGAAGAGGAAGGGGCATTTCACTAATCTCATCCAGAAAAAGGATGCCTTCATTAGCAGCAACGAATTTCCCTTCCTTCCTCTGAGTTGCACCGGAAAAAGCGCCTTTTTCATAACCGAACAATTCAGATTCCAGCAGCATCTCAGGAATTGCAGCACAATTGACAATCTGCATGGGTTTGTTTTTCCTTCTTCCCAGAGTATGGATGTTTCGGGCTACAAGCTCTTTTCCAGTTCCACTTTCACCTGTGATAAGAACACTTGAATCAATATCTTTCACTCTTTCGATCATTGAAAAAATACGCTGCATCGCTTTGCTATTACCAAGGAAGTTCCCAAATCCCTTTTGCATCTCTAATTCTTCGTGTAATGTCTCCAATTGATTGGACATCTGTTTGAATTCGGCTGCCCTCATCAAGAGCAAAGAAAGTTCTTCTATATTAATGGGCTTTTCAATATAGTAGTAGGCCCCTTTTTTTATGGCATCGATGGAAGTTTCAATAGATGAATAGGCAGTCATCATGATGACTGTTACATTAGGTGCTATTTGTTTAATTTTCTGTAGGACATCAAGTCCACTTTTATTTCCTATTCTCAAATCAAGTAACACAATATCAAAAGGCTGATTGTCGATCTTCCGAAGACCCTCATCCGGGTCCGTAGTTGTCACGACTTGATAAGAATCTTCCAATGCAAAGCTAAGAGCGGTGCAAATAGCAGGTTCATCGTCAATCACCAATACATGCATTTTCATATTACTCCTCCTCATTCCAGGCTTTTATTCGATATATAAAGGTAGTAAAATCGTGAATTTCGTTCCTGAATTAGGATAACTTTTCACATGGATATCTCCGTTATTTTCTTTAATTAACCTATACGATAACGTAAGTCCCAAACCGACACCCTTTTCTTTATTTGTGAAAAAAGGCTCGAAAATATGGTTCAGTTCCTCCTGTTTCATCCCCTTTCCTGTATCGGATATGGCAATCCGCCCTGTTTTTTCGTTTTCTTTATCAATGGTGATTTTAATGGTCTTTTCCTTTGTTTCTTCAACGGCATGAATCGAATTCAACACCAAGTTAAGAAGTACCTGTTGAATTTGTTGTAAATCTATATAAAAAATAAGGTCCTCCTCAATCGTTTGCTCGAAATTTATTTGTTTTTTTTCCATTGTCACCTTATGAAAAGCAAGTAATGATATAAGGTCATTAGCGTGGCAATTGGTAATATTTGGCGGTCGCGGACGAGCATATTCAATTAAATCGGTAACAATCGCATTCAGCCGGTTTACTTCAGTAGGCAAGTGTTCCATTAGAACTTGTCGGAATTGAGGATTATCATATTTACTCGGTAGTAAATCAATGAATGCTTTAATCGATGTTAAAGGATTCCTGATTTCATGTGCGACACCTGCAACTAGTTGGCCAAGAGCGTGCAGTTTTTCTTGTGTGACCAATTTTTTCTCCAATGTTTTCTTTTCCGTCTCATCATTCATGGAAAGTAAGTATCCAGTTTGTATTTCTTCAGAATTGAACATCTTATGCATCGAATATGAAATGACCTTCTGTTCATTTTCTTCGTTTATTACCAAGATCCGAAAAGAACCCGTACGATTTTTCTTATTTTGTTCTTGATGGGAAGCTTCGAAATTTCCCATTAATTGCGAATGATTCGAAAAATTCAGAATCATTTCCTTGGAAATGTTTAGAATGTCCGATGCCTTTGCATTGCAGCTGGTAATCATGAAATCGAGATCGAATGTTATGATGCCAGTATTGATATTGTTTAAGATTTGTTCTTTGAACGCTTTACCATTAGCGATGTTTTGCCGTTGTTTCTCTAAATCCTTATTTAATAAATGTAATTTCAACGTCTGGTTATGAACGGATTTTTTCAGCTTTTGATTCCATATGTATATAACTAGAAGGATAAGGGCTACTACAGTTAAGATTATGATTAGCCAAAATATGAATTGCTCCAACCTGGCAATTTTTTGATTGGACTGTGGCATGATCCATTTATCAATTATCCCGTTGATATTTCGGTTCGCTTTAAGTTCTGTGAGTGTATTGTCCATCATGAAAAGAAGCGTTTGATTCCCTTTTTTTACTGCAATCGTATAATCCGCGGGTTCAATGACTTCATCGAGAATGATGTAATTTTTTTCCTGGCGGAACTTTTTCAAATAGAAGTCTGCAGTCCATTTGTTTCCAATGAACACATCTGCACGATTGTTCAATAATGTTAAAATGCCCGAGTATTGATTTGAAACGGTCGTTAAGTTTGTATTCCTCATATTGAGAAATGTACTGATTACAGGTGTGTTATAGTCAAGGACAACATGTGAATCACGTAAATCCGTTAACGTATGAATATCCTGTTTCTTTTTACTAGGGATGATAATTGATTGGGACATGGTAAAATAAGATTGAGTGAAATCAAGTTGATTATCTTTTTTAGTATTATAGGTACTTCCAACAATTGCATCAATTGTTCCGTTCATTAAGGCTTTTTCCGCTTCTTGCATCCCCATCGGAATATATTCGAAATCAACCCCATTATATTTTGCTATTTCCTCCATTAAATCAATATTGATCCCTGTCAGCCCACCAGCTTCATTTTCAAATGAAAATGGAGGAAGGGCACTTTCTCCAGCAATTTTAAAAGTTCTTTGTTCAGCAAAAACAGCGGGAGACCATAATGTTTGAACAAAGAATACAAAACAAAATATACATAGTTTAAACAGCCGCTTTTTAATTAAGAACCCTCCTTTTATGTCGATATTCATGCAGTCACTAATCCTCGACTAAAAAACATCCTGATAATAATACTTCTCCAATTAGGACTTGAACCCTTTAAAATGTAAAAGATTCTTAGTATAATCTGACACAATCCAACAATTACCTACAAAATGGTGTGTTTCTGAATTTTATCCTGTCCTAACCTAGCTAAGGTGTTTAGCAAAATTAAAGTAGAAGAAGAGCCAGTTTGCTAAAAAGATCCAGATAATTTCAGAAATCCGCTCCCTTTCCGCCGACTGTCTGCCAAGCCTCATCAAAGCAAGCGTCTGTGGGGTCTCTTCTAGCCAGTTATTCGGCAGGAGTGTCGCATATTTCTTCAATCTAATGAGGGTTTCATCTTAAAAACATCAAGGATAACCAAGTTTACTTTAAAATCATGGTTTGTAATTAGACCCTTCGAAGCATCCAGACATTGACAAAATTATGTTAAAGTATTTTCAATTTAACGACTTATTAACATTTGCCGTAATGCTCCAAGATGATAAGCCAAGTGGGCAATATCACATTTACATTTGTCAGCCATTCTCCTAAATAGAAATTTCAGAATTAAAAGCCCAATTTCTCAGTATTAAAATTGAGAAATTGGGCTTTTTTGTTACTCCATATAAGCGCCCTATAATGGAATAACACATTATTTTTATTAGGTGGTTTTGTTGAAGATCATTACTTAAACCTTATTCAAGATAAGCACCCGTTAGTTCAAGAAAAGCGTACTTTTCAGCAAAAGCCAAAGGATACACTTTTGTGCGCAGTATTTTTCTTTTCTTAGGTGGAATGCGTAAAAACTGTTACACGGTAGTTTGCTTTCACTCTACGGATCACTTTTTGTTTTTTCCCTTATATGATTGAGTGGTTACCTGCGAACCAAAAAGGAGTTCGAATTAACGCAAAGTAAGGTAATATCTTAGGACTTGATTAATTTATTTTCTCATCGAATATACTAATCCTTTAATCCCTTTCCATCGAGAATTTGCTGCATATATTTTTCAACCCTTGACACTCGAGTTTTGGATTGTTTGGGTTGTGAAAAATAAAGAATGTATGCTCTTTGCCGTCCCGGTGTTAATGCTTCAAAAGCAGTTTTCAAGGCAGGGATTTCATCGAATTTATTTTGAAGTTCTTCAGGAATCATAAATTCTGTACTACTTTTAAAATTCACTTCCAAACCGGCTTTTTCAACTTCAATGGCATCATGAATATAGGCTTTCAAGATGGTTTCCATTGCAACTATTTCTTGAACATTGGTGAACCGAATCTGGCGCGCCCCCTGTACATTCTCCGTTTGTTGGATTAGAATCCCATGGGTATCCTTTAACAGGGCACCTTTGTGAAACAAAAGCGCACAATATTCTTTAAATCCATGTATTAAAACTATGTTTTTTTTCTCAAACGTGTAACAAGGATGCATCCATTTAAATTCTTCGGTCAGCTCACAGTCAAGAACGATATTCCTCAACATCTCATATTCTACCTGCCACTTTTTAGCTTTACTTAAAAATTCATCAACCTTAGGATTCATTCTACTATTTGTCATCACGGAACACTTCTCTTTCCGAGCAGTTTGCTTTTTCCAATACGTTAGCTAAATACTAAAAAACAGGTTCAGAGGTTCGGTTCTACATTGCCTCTAACAATTTTTTAAGTTGTTCGCCCATTTTCGCCCAACCATATTTCGCACCATTGAACGCTTGATCTTCTTTTTCGAATCCTGTTTGTTCAAGATTTAAATAGGTTGTTCCATCCTCGTTCTTTAATGTCCATGTGACTGTAGTGTTTATTCCACCACCTACCCAAGTGTAAGATAACTTATAAGGCTCCTCCACTTCAAGAACTTCGGAATCGATAATTAAATTCCACTGTTCATTCCGAAACTGAAATTTATGTCCGACGACAGGTTTTAAATCATTAGCCATTACCCATTTCGCAAGCGTATTTGCATCCGTTAAGGCGAGCCATACCTTCTCGATCGGGCTCTTAAAATTAAAATCTTGTGATACTGTTAAACTCATATTTTGTTCCTCCTCTAATATTTGGTTTAAAAGTAATATTCTTTCACTCCAGAATTTTTTGTAAAACGATACCCAATCCTCAATTTCTCTCAATGGGGCAGCATTCAGCCGATAACGCGTTTCCCTGCCGACCTTTCTGCTGATTACGAGACCAGCCTCTTTAAGGATTGCCAAATGCTTTGAAACCGCAGTACGACCCATTTCAAAATGAACGGTTAACTCATTGAGTGGCAATTCTTCCACGTCCGCCAACAAACGTAACAATTTGCGTCTTGTTGGATCAGCGATGCCTACATAAATATCACGCTCTTGATTTTTCTCGTTCAAAATCACCCCCCCTTTAATTGGACACCAATTGGTGTCTTTATTATATGACACCAATTGGTGTCCCGTCAATTTTATTATTGCCATCACGGTATTCGTTTTATTCTCCTATCATCAAGTCTATAGGTTCCTTCTTTATTATTTGTTCAATAGATTAAGCTTTAAACTTATTAAATCCTTTTACAACTAAACTTCCCTGTTAGTTAAATTAACATTTTTACACAAATAACCAATATTGTTGGTTGCTTTTTTCGAAAATTGGATAAGCCCGTGTTTCAGCAAAAGATCAAAATTCAGAACGGCAGTTTAAAAAATTTCGTGATCTTGGAATTGAAGAACGATATATCTTCATTGATAAGCAAAGTGCAAAAGATTTTAACCAGCCTCTATATCAGGGGATGCTCTTGATCATTCGCGATTTGATAGTAGGAAATCCAGAGGTATGGGTGATACTGAAAAATTAATAGAAGCCCAATTATAAAAACTCTGCTTTCATATGTGGCTGAGCAAGAACGTAGAAAAAATAAGCAAACGATAGGCTGAAGGAATTGAAGTGGAAAAGAATAACGGCGTGAGATTTTGGACGACGTAAGTATGAAATTAATAATGACTTCATTCAAGTATATGTTAATGGAATCAACGATCAGATTTTACAAACCCTAAAAAAGTTCCAGCTTGTTTTCAGGAATCCGCTCCCTTTCCTCCGACTGGCTGCCAAGCCTCATCAAAGCAAGCGACTGTGGGTTACGAAAGGTACGAGACTCGTGCGGGAAAAACGAGAACCCCGCCCACAGGCGCAAAAAGCGCCGCGGGCGGACCGTCCGCGGCAAGCGAATGCCTGAAGAGGAAATCATTTTACAAACCCTCAATATCTTAAATTATTTTTTTATTTCAAGGCTTTTTAACATTTGCCTTAACGCTCCAAGATGATAAGCCGAGTGGGCAATGGTCGCGTTTACATTTGTCAGCCATTTTACTAAATCGATTGTTTCGATTTCAGCGAAAAGAGTTACATATTCTTTTTGTAATCCCTCCCTGATTTCCGCCCATTTCACCTCATCAACATGAGTAATGGTCCAACTTGCGTCCCAATCTTTTTCAAAGTCTGTGCCACTGATCATTGTTCGGATCACCCATAAATAATACCGTATGTGGTCAGAATGAGCAGCAATGGTTGATCCGTTTATGAACCGTGAAGCGTCTTCTGCTGTTAAACCATCAAGTGTCCCGAAAACCCCTGTATTCGGTTTTGAATCAGTATAATAGCTTCCTTCATTTCCAGGTCCCTCAAACGTTTCTTTCAAAAGCGTTTTTATCGAACTTGCCAACGTCTGGCTCATTTCAATTCCTCCCAAATGTTTTAATCGACTTCATTACTTTATAATACACTAAGAAAAATCAATAATCGTTTATTTTTTGTTAAATTAATCCAAAAAATATTGGGAGTTTAAAGAATTACTCGATCACTTGGCATAAGGTAAGGGTTTCCTTAACTTTCGAGTACAGTTAACAACCTTATATAGTATTGACGCTGCTCTTAACGTAAAAAAAATAAAAATACCTTAAAAAGACCATTCCTTAAATAAACAGGAACGGCCTTAATTATTTATTTGAAAATATGATTCAGTCTGAAATGTTAAAAGTTTTTAATAGCTTTTCAAACGCTCCTCCAGGGACACAATTCTAAACTTTAACTCTTGATTCGTGTCTAACCCGCCTATTACAATTTGATTATCTTCGGTAATGGTGACATATCTAAAGGTCTCATCACCGTGGATCTTTATTTTTGTTTCCAATGTTGTTTCCATTTTTGCAAAGACATGATCTGTGTATTTAAGCGGTAGTAAATCATCTAATCCTTCTTCGGGGCTACCGAGCCACTTAAACATGAAATCTTTCAATGAAAATTGTTCAATCATCGATAAATGATCTTTAAATGCCAATTTGTCTATTGTAATCTCTTTCAACTTAACCACTCCTCAATCGTATTTAAAGTTTATCTCGATAAACTCTTAACATCAAGGGCATTCCAATGACAAACGATTACATTTTGATTACTTGCTGTCTAAATAAACCCATCCATACCAATAAACGGTACAAGACAATGGCAGGTGAGCTTTTTTGAAATACAAATTAGGAATGAATTTTTTCACTTGTGTAGATATTTAATGGCCTGGAGAAATACGTCTTTCATAAATATTCAGAGGAAATACTTCCTACGGTTTTCAAGCGGGGCACAAATTTTAGATGAATTTATGCAACATTTTATTTATATTTTTTGACCTCTTTACGAAAATCTGGCACCAAGATTCATTCTGTTAATCAGGATGTTCATTCCAGCCTCAAAAACAGCCTCCATTTCTTTAAGGAAATGAAGGCTGTTTTTCTTAAATGATAAATGTAAAAACGATTTTCTGGTAAATGATAGCCCTTAAATTAACATTATAATTCTTGGTTTCCTTTAACGCCATTTATCGAATAGCTCATTTTTATGTTGGCATTTAATGAGTGATATACTGAACAGTACGTATTTTTCGATAGTTGAATCGCACGGATCACTTTATCTTCAGGCAGATCACCCTCCAATAAATAGTGGATATGAAAATCGGTAAACCGCTTAGGGTGGTTTTCTGATCGTTCCCCTTCTATCTCTATTTGAAAGGCCTTTGTTTCAAATCGCATTTTTTTTAAAATCATTACAATATCAATACCTGTGCACCCGGCAAGAGAATGCAAAAGTAACTCTGTGGGTCTTGCTCCACTATTTTTTCCTCCTACGTCTTCGGCAGCATCCATCTTTATTTCATGTCCCGACGGAGTTGTGCCAGAAAAGGCCATTTCCCCTGTCCATGTAATCCTTGACTTCATTTAATTCAATTCCTCCCTTTCTTGATGTTTTGTTCTAAATAGGCCACATGTCTATTTAATGTAAGTACAGGTCATTTAAGTCTTAAAATAATATTTCCCCAATATTGCGGTCAGTACGTATATTAAAAGTACTTGGCTTCAGGATTGTATTTTGACCTTAATTTGTGATGAACTTTCAATAATATTATTTCCAAAAGACTTGCTCAGTTAATCATACTGATTTAACCTATAGCCCTATATATCCATCTACCATGAAGTTTTATAGTTTCCTTTTCCATTTAAAGGTGTTTTATAATTATTATTTTCCCCTTTTTGCCAAATAATATTGCCATTTTCATCTTTCATGACGAACTTGAATTCATAGAGTCGATCTGCTGCTAAACGGAATGTTCCACTCCAGCTCCCTTCTGTGTTTTGCGTGAGTTTATATTCGTAATCTTCAACATTCCATCTGCCGATTTCCCCTCTATCCCCTATTAAGTAAACTCCCTGTGTGACAGGTACATTTTCAACTGTGAATGTAACTGGAATCGACTTGCCTTCCAATTTATCCTTCATCATCCTGAACTCATTTGTGGGATTTCCTTCATCGTCGAATAAATAGGACAGCCTCAGCAAGGTAAATCCCTCAAAACCATGGTTAAAAACCATTTCTGCTATATTTTCAAAGCCCCATTCATTATTGATCAGCGGGAGTGCGTTTTCTCCGTTTAAAGAAATTCCTTTTTCATTAGCTAAAGAGGCAATATGTGTCACCAACGTTTTAGGCGCGCTATATGATGGTGCAGTATGTGCGTCTTGGTCTCCCATTTCCAAACAGGTGAACGTGAGGGCCATATTCGATTTCTTAAATTGATTCAATAATTGGGAGTAGTTATAGTACCCCGCACTATACTCTGCTGAATGCGGTAGTACTGGATCATTCATTTTCCAATGGACCCCTGAGATTTTAGCTCCAATTGGCACGCCAAAGACTTTATCAAAATGTTTATGGGCAAATTTAGAGATTTTTGCAAGATGTTTTTCGAGTGCTCCTTGATACCATTGCATAAAGTCGTATCCAAATTGTGTATCGATTGCTCCGCCCTTGGTGAAAAATTCATCCCCGTTTCCAGGTGGCTGAATCTCATTCCAGTTTTTATACGTTTCACCCCAGGCAGCATTTAATTTTTTTATCGTTGAATATTTTTCTCTCAAGGTAAGCCTGAAATCCCGTTTCGCTCCTTCTGTATAAACTTGAAGCTGTCCCCTTTCAGGATAATCCCAGCCATCAGCATTTTGATAGGAGGGATATCTTAGTTCCCCAGCTGGTCCTGCACTTAGATATATTTTAGCTATTAGGTCCTTCTTATCAGCAAAGTTCTCTGCAAAGGATTTATACAATTCGTTGTACTGATCGGCTGTACCTTCCCACCAAGGAGCAAGTACTTCTTTATTCCAGAAACCACTTTCACTCTTGAATGCCATGTTATCTAGAGTGTCTTTATTCCAGAGCCAACTCGGGATAGGATAGTTACAATCATCCCCCACATTACCGCCGCATTGATGTGTAGACAAAATGGGCACCCATTTTAAACCGGATGCTTTCACTGTTTCCGCATATTTTTTATAATAGGACCAATCAAACTGATTATCTTTTTTACTCTCGACTAACCCCCACCAGATATCTGTCGTTATTGCATATACTCCATTTTCCTTCAACTGAGTTAACTGTGCTTCAAATGCCTTCCAATCTGTTATTTCACCCAATGGGGCCATTACATAAAGTTTGTAATCTGGTTTTACTTCTGCTAATCCAGGTGAAGTACTTAAAGGAACAAAATACAGCATAAAGGTAAAAACGCCAACAGATAATTTGTTCATGAAACGCCAACCTTTCCCCTATAACTTTATTTGTTTAAATTTCGGTTCACCACCGAAATCGTTTACATTTTTTTGTTTTTTAGTCATTCCTTTACTAGAATTATATTTGTTATGGAAAAATTTATCAATTATTTCATCGGAGGAATTTAGTTCAAAAATCGACAAAGAAAAAATGGATAGTCTAAGAGACTATCCAGAGCAGCTGGTTATAAAACTATATAAACATTACCATCTTCTATTTCAACATGGAATGTCTTTACACAACCATTATCAGGTTTTTGGACTTCTCCATTCTTGACACTGATTTTCCAGTCATGCATCGGGCAAAATACATGATCACCACTCACAATGCCTTCCACCAGAACCCCACCTTTGTGTGGGCAACGATTTTCAATAGCCCGGAATTCACCATTTGCTAAATGAAAAAGAGCAATTTCATGAGATCCTATCGTTACTGTTTTCCCCAGGTTTTTTGGCATTTCATTTACGGTTGAGACCTTTATCTTTTGAAGTGTTTTCCTCATTTAGGCTGCCCCCATATTCATTTATTTAATATAGCCGGAATTTTCACTTTTTGAAATAAACCGGTTTGGATCGCATTGCTCTCAATGATTTCTTTCCACGGTTCTTGCAATACGGATAAGGCCTCACCCAAGCGTTGGTTAAGCTCCATCCTATTTTGCTTATCACCAATAATCTCCTTAATGGTATCGAACCCAACACGCTCAACCCAAACCGACGTTCTTTCTAAATAATTGGCAGTCTCTCGATAATGTTGGATGTACGCACCCGTAATTTCAATTACCTCATCACTTGTTTTCACTTTACATAATAATTCAGCAGCTCGTAAATGGGTACCGCCATTGCCGCCAATATAAATTTCCCATGCACCGTCAACACCGACAACACCAAGATCTTTGATACCGGATTCAGCACAATTACGAGGACATGCCGACACAGCCATCTTAACCTTATGCGGTGTGCCTACACGTTCAAATTTCTTCTCCATGGCAATGCCCAGACCGATTGAATCTTGGGTGCCAAAACGGCAAAAGTTTTCACCGACACATGTTTTCACAGTTCGAAGCGTTTTTCCATACGCATATCCAGAAGGCATATCCAGGTCGGCCCATACGCTTGGAAGGTCTTCTTTTTCAACGCCGAACAAATCTATTCTTTGACCGCCTGTTACCTTAAGTAACTTAACATTATACTTATCGGCAACATTTGCTATTTTCCGTAATTGATCGGGATTTGTGACGCCGCCATACATTCTTGGCACAACGGAAAATGTACCATCCTTTTGAATATTTGCATGTAGCCTTTCATTGACATAGCGGGATTCTTTTTCATCTTCATAGTCAACAGGATGGATCATGCCTAAGTAATAGTTCAGTGCCGGTTTACATTTAGAGCATCCATCACTTGTATTCCAGCCGAGAACATTCATGACTTCACGAGTATGTGTCAGATTTTTTTCGCGTATTTCGGCACAAACCTCATCTCTTGATAAAGTGGTGCACGTACATATGGATTCCTTCTGGTTTGACTTACTGAAATCAGTGCCTAATGTCAGCTCGAGAATATCACCGACTAACGGCTTACAGCCACCGCATGATCTCGAAGCACTTGTGCAGCCTTTTACTTCCTCAATGCTTGTTAAACCGTTAGATTCGATAGCCGTCACAATATCACCTTTCGTTACACCATTACAACCACAGATGATTTCTTCATTTGACATCGAAGTGACAAGTCTGACACTTGGTTCACTTGTTCCAACATTTAAATACTCAGAAACGTCGGCATTTTTATTGATCATGCTCAATAGGGTATTGCTTTCCTTTGTATCCCCGAATAATACCGCACCAGAAATTTTCCCATTTCGAATCATTACTTTTTTGTAAGTACCATTCCATTCATTAAATTCCTTGATTGATTTGGCTTGTTCATCCTCAAAAATTTCTCCAGCCGAAAATACATCAACACCAGATATTTTTAACTTAGTAGAAAGCACGGACCCCTCGTAAGCTTTGCTTTCCAGTCCGCAAATCCTTTTGGCTAATACTTTGCCCTGTTCATATAGGGGAGCGACCAAACCATACACCATCTCACGGTGTTCCGCACATTCACCAACCGCAAAAATATTCGGAATCTTTGTCTCCATATAATCATTCACGATAATTCCCCGATTGACAGGGATGCCGGAATTTTTGGCCATTGCAACATTTGGTTTAATCCCAACTGCCATGACCACTAAGTCGGCGCTAATTTCCTCGCCATCACTAAAGCGTAATCCTTTGACATCAATTTCACCTAAAACCTCCTGAGTCTGTTTCCCAAGATAAAAATCCATTCCCTGGCTTTCAAGTTCCCTTTGCAGCATTTTTCCTGCTGCTGGATCTAACTGCCTATCCATCAAATATTCCGAAAGGTGAATAACATCTACCTGCATACCTAGATTCAAAAGCCCCCTTGCTGCTTCAAGACCCAGCAATCCTCCACCAATGACAGCAGCCTTTTTGTTATTTTTTGAATATTCAATCATCTTTTCGCAGTCTTCAATATTTCTAAAGGCTGTCACTCCTTTTTTATCAGCCCCCTTTATCGGCAGAATGAATGGGATTGATCCGGTAGCTAAAATTAATCGATCATATGTGACTTCGCGATTAGCATCTGAATATATGATTTGCTTAGTGGTGTCGATGTTCGTGACTGTTTCACCTGAAAAAAGTGTAATATTATTCTCTTTGTACCAGTTCCAATCATTTATTGTAATATCATCTATCGTCGTAGCCCCTTGCAATACATTCGATAGTTGGATTCGATCATAATTCGGATGCGGCTCACTTCCGAAGACAGTCACCTCAAACCTTTCCGGTTGAATTTTCAAAATTTCTTCTATACATCTTACTCCAGCCATACCATTCCCAATGAGTGCCAATTTCTGCTTAGCCATGTTTTGTCCTCCAATAAGGTTTTTTTGAAAGGATGATATGATTGATTATAGGTGACGTCACTTTTTATATCCACCAGTGTGTTATAAATTCTTACATGGTTTTTAAAAAAATAATAATTAATGTTAGTTTTTATTACAAATATTCAGAAAATTAGGATATAATATCCTTATTGATCTAGCATAAATCAAAAATGAGGTGATTTTCATCGTTCAGCAAAAAGAATCTTATATAGATAGAAAGGTAATTTCCATAGGAGTGGTCAGAGAATTAACCGGACTATCCGATAGACAAATCCGGTATTATGAAGAAAGAAAACTCGTTTTCCCCGAAAGGTCTAAGGGTGGTAACCGTAAATACTCTTTTTCCGACGTCAAGGCATTAGTGGAAATCGCCGATAAAATAGAGGATGGAGTGCAAACCCATGAAATTAGACAGGAAAAATTAAAAGAGAAAAGAAAAATTGAACAGGAAAAAATGCGAAAAAAAATGCTGCAGGGCCAAATAAATGCACACTTTGGCATGCGTAATTGATTTTCTAAGCAACCGTTATAATTAACCGATTCAATAAGTACTTTAACTGTCCATAAACCCTTGGCTTTTTTAAAAAATAGCAGTTAACATTGTTAAACTGGACATGATGACCTTCATGTCCAGTTTTCCATTTTCATTACAGTAAAAGTTTTCTAGGTAATCATTCCTTTTCTAAGCGAACTCCCTATCTTTTGTTTTCTCGGAAAACCATGATAATTTCTCGGATAAATTCACCACTTCTCCTATTACAATCATAGCGGGATTGGCAACCTGCTCTCTTGTAACGATCGCCACTATTGAATCGATTGTTCCTGTAATAGTTCGTTGAAAACCTGTCGTTCCTTGTTCGATGACTGCAATGGCAGTTTCAGGCTTCATTCCGCAGGAGCGTAATTGTTTACAGATATATGGAAGGTTTTTCATACCCATATAAATAACAATGGTGTCAACACCATGTGTCAAGTGATGCCAGTTGATGTTATCAGGTTTGCCGGTCACGCAGTGTCCTGTGACAATTGCGAAGGAACTCCCCCATTCCCTGTGAGTCAGGGGAATTCCAGCATAAGCTGGCGCAGCGATTCCAGATGTGATTCCAGGGACTATTTCAAATTGAATTCCATGCTTTGCTAGCACTTCTGCTTCCTCACCGCCTCGACCAAAAATGAAAGGATCCCCCCCTTTTAGACGAACAATCGTTTTTCTCTCCATTGATTTACTTATTAACAATTGATGAATGCCCTCCTGAGGGACACAATGTATCCCAGGCGCTTTACCGCAATAAATGTATTCAGCTCCAGGTTTACCGTATAAAAGCAATTCACGATTTACCAATCGATCATACAAGATGACATCCGCTTCCGCGATGCATTTGATTGCCTTGACAGTAATTAAGTCCGGATCACCAGGTCCGGCACCAACTATATAGACCTTACCTTTTTCCATCCTTTATCCCCTTTTGTTGTTTAGTCATGTAAGCCTATGTGATTAGGCTCAACTATTCGATTATGATCGAACCAAAAAAATTGTCATGAATGGGAAGAAAGCCTCCCCTTAATGAGACGTTAACTCTAATATAGGATGTACTTTTACAGCACTTACTTTAAAGCCAGGCATTTTGCATGTCGGGTCTAAAGCCTGTGAAACGAGTCGATTGACATTTTGTGAGTCTGCCCAATGAAAAGGAACGAATATGGTATCATGGCGAATGGTTGCTGACCATTTGCTTCTTACAACAATACTTCCCCGCCTTGATTCGATTTTCACCAAAATATTGTCTGGAATATGATATTTCTTGGCTGTTTCCGGATGGATTTCCATATATGATTCAAAATTTCTTGCTGCTAATGATGAGCTTTTTCCCGTTTGTACTCCTGTTAAATAATGTGACATGATTCTTCCTGTCGTTAAATAAAGTGGAAAATCCGTACATGGCTGTTCTTTTGGAACAAGAGGCACATTATTAACCACAACCATGGCCGCCTTTCCATCTGGGTGGGCAAAAGACATTTCGAATAACCTTTTTGTCCCTTTATGGTCAATGGATGTGCATGGCCACAAAATGCCTCCTTCTTTTCTTAATCGATCATACGTTATACCATAATAATCAGCGTTTCCCCCGCTGCTTGCCACTCTTAACTCTTCGAAAATCTCATTTGCTGATTGAAAGGGAAAATGCTCCTCTTCTCCTAGAACTTTTGCTATATCACAAATGATTTGCCAATCATGCTTCACTTCCCCAGGTGATGAAAAACTTGCTTCCCGCAACGTTACCCGTCCTTCTAAATTTGTCATCGTTCCCTCATCCTCTAAATAAGACGAAGTAGGTAAAATTAAATCAGCCAATCTAGCAGTTTCAGAAACGAACATATCCACTGCGACAAGAAACTTTAATTTTTTCAAAGCCTTTTTGACAAAGTTAGCATTGGGATTTGAAACAATTGGGTTGGAACACATTAAAAACATGCCGGTAATTTCCCCTTCATTAATCTTCTCTATCATTTCGTATGCTGAGACACCTTTACGAGGCAAATCAGCCTCATCGATTCCCCATATTCTTGCAATATGTAATCTGTGCTCCTCATTTTCAATCATACGATACCCCGGAAGCTGGTCTGCCTTTTGGCCATGCTCTCTTGCTCCCTGCCCATTCCCCTGTCCAGTAATAGCTCCATATCCCGAATTCACTTTTCCAATTTTCCCTGTAACAATAAGAATATTAAGAAAATTACGAACGGTAGCTGAACCATCTGTTTGCTGCTCAACGCCCCTTGCTGTAAAAATCATTCCTGATTCTTCTTTCCCGAACATTGCAGCCGCTTTTTGAATTTGGTCGCTAGGAACCCCTGTCATTTCTCCAATTTCCTCCAACTTTAAAGATGTAACATACTCTTTAACTTCGTTGTAGCCATTTGCACGTTCCCGGATAAATGCTTCATCAATCAAATCCTCTTCTATGATCACTTTCAATAATCCGTTTGCCAAGGCGGCATCCATCCCTGGTTTTACTTTTAGATGTAAGTCAGCCATTTTCGTTGTTGTTGTTTCTCGTGGATCTACAGCAATAATATATGCACCATTTTGTTTCGCTTTCTCAAAGTACGGCATGATTGTCGGCTGACATTCCGCAATATTCGTGCCTGCCAAGATAATGCACTTTGTGTTCGGAATCTCTGATAAGCTGTTGGTTAGGCCTCTGTCCATACCAAACGTTTGGCTTGCTGCCGAAGCAGCTGCGGACATGCACAATCGGCCATTATAATCTATATACTTTGTTTTTAATGCTACTCTAGCAAATTTCCCAAGCAAATATGCTTCTTCATTTGAAATGGATGCACTCCCATAAACAGATAATGCATTTACACCATCTTCTGCTTGGATCTTAGTGAAATTCTCCTTAATGTGATTTAATGCTTCCTCCCAAGATATGCGAATAAATTCACCATTTTTTTTAAATAATGGGTATTTAATTCGATCTTTATGCAGAGCATGTTGGTGTGCATTCATTCCTTTAATGCATAAGCGCCCCTCTGAGGTTGGATTGTCTTTTCCAATCGTCATATACTTTTTTCTTGTCACTATTTTTTGTTCCAACAGCTGCATCTTACATTGCATGCTGCAATATGGACATTGTGTATCATAGCGTTTCTCTGATTGGACCTCTTGTTGCTTCGTGCGGAAATACTTTAACAATAATTCGGTCAAGGCTCCTCACCCTTTACTCATGGATTTCTTTAGATAACAACCCGTTAGTTTTAGACGTGCCTCAAAAGGTACTTTCCACTTTGTTCCTTCTCTGATTTAAGCCATTTCCAATCGTTGAGATAGTTGCTGACTAAGTTCATTATCAAACAATACTTCTCTAACATGAATTAAACCCACCCGTTCAATCCATTGCCAAGTCCGTTCTAAATAATTGGCTGTTTCCCGATAATATTGAATAAAGCCGATGATGATTTCAATTGCTTCTTCATTTGTCCCAACTACACATAACAGTTCACCGGCACGAACATTCCGCCCGCTGCTTCCGCCCACATATATTTCCCAGCCCCTTTCAATGCCCATAACACCTATATCTTTCGTTGTTGATCCTGCACCGTTATGCATACAAGCAGATATGCCCATCTTTATCCGGTAAGGTGTTGATACATGCTCCAATCTTTTTTCCAAATCTACTGCAAGTAAAAGGGATTGCTTTTTATCACAAGAACAAACATGTTCACCGATACATGTTTTGACGTTTTGAACGGTGTTACCATATTTCGAACTTAACGGCATGTCTAAATCAGCCCACACACCTGGGAGATCTTCTTTTTTCACACCCATTAAATGAATCCTTTGTTCACTTGTTACCACCACCTGGGATATATCATATTTAACTGCAACATTTGCAATTTTTCGCAAGTCTTTCGCATTCGTCATCCCGCCGTACATTTGCGGGATAACAGAGTATCGGCTATCACTTTGAACTGTTGCATTCTTTTGTTCGTTTATGAAAAGAGTTTGCTGTCTGATCTCGTACTCTGGATGAATCATCCCTAAATAATAACTCAGGGCTGGCCGGCATGTTGAACAACCTCCTGTATTTTCCCATCCAAGAACATCCATCGCCTCTCGGACGGATGTTAAATCTTGGAGCTGCATTTTGTACACGACTTCATCTTCCGTTAATGTCGTGCATGAACACAATGCAGTTTGTTCATTAGCCTGATCAAAAAGATCACCTTGAATATATGCCAAAAGCTCGGTCACTGCAGGCTTACATCCTCCGCATGAATCTGAAGCCTTTGTGCATTGTTTAACTTGTTCCACTGTTGTTAATCCCTTATTTTGAACCGCTCCAATGATTGCCCCCTTTGAAACAGCATTACAATTACAAATGATTTCATGATTTGCCATAGAAGCGATTAATCCCTCAGCCATACTAGGTGATTGGAACAGAGCATGCTTTTCCACTGACGATACTTCTTGCCGCTTTAAAATCATATCGAGTATTCGTGAACTGACCTTTGTATCTCCATACAGCACAGCACCTATGATTTTTCTTCCTTGAATAACCACCTTTTTATAGACACCATCTAATTCATCAAAAGTTGTGATTGATTTCGTTGTTTCATCACCAAGGAAATCTCCAACAGAGAATAACTCAACTCCTGATATTTTCAACTGGGTGGAAAGGACCGAACCTTGGTATCCGGTGCATTTCATCTCACAAATATGCTTTGCCAGCACTTCACCCTGTTCATATAGGGGTTTCACCAGTCCATAAACAATTCCGTGATGTTCAACACATTCACCAACCGCATAAATATTTGGGATGCTGGTTTCTAAATAGTCGTTTACAATAATGGCACGATTTGTATCAATTCCGCTTTCTTTGGCCAACTGAATATTCGGTCTAACTCCCGCAGCCATAACGACTAAATCTGCTTCCACCTCCGTTCTATCTTTAAAACGGACACGCTCTACACGCTCGTTACCGATTATCTCCTGAGTTTCCTTTTTTAAAAGAAAGTTCATTCCCTGGTTTTCCAACTCTTTTTGCAGCAAAAGTGATGCCGTTGAATCAAGCTGCCTTTCCATTAAATGGTCAGCAATATGAACGACATTCACTTCCATACCAAGGTTTAACAACCCTCTCGCTGCTTCTAAACCTAATAAACCGCCTCCGATGACGACTGCTTTTTTATGCTTGCGCGAAGTTTCAATCATCTTTTGGCAATCTTCAATCGTCCGAAATGCAATGACTCCTTCCTTATCAACACCGGTAACAGGAAGAATAAATGGGATAGAACCTGTGGCAATTATCAGCTTATCGTAGTAAACTTCCCGTTCTTTGTCTGTTTTTATCTTCCGAGTCTCTTTATCGATTTTCACAACCGTTTCCCCTGTAAACAATTGGATATTATTCTTTGTATACCAGTCCCTATCATTTATCGTAATATCTTCAAACGAAGTGTTGCCTTGAAGCACAGTCGACAATAAGATTCTGTTATAGTTAACGTGTGGTTCACTACCGAAAATAGTAATTTCAAATGCAGTCGGATCCTTACTTATAATTGACTCAACGCAGCGTAATCCCGCCATTCCGTTCCCTACTAAAACCAGTTTTTGTTTATACATTTTCTCCCCCCAAACAAGTACTGTAACAAGCCAATATAACTAGTAAACAAAGTTCTAAATTTTAACTGAATTCTTTCCGAGTACCCACGTTTTTTTCCATGAAAGCTGAGCTAGGCCCAGGATAAGCAACGCTACGATTCCAACTGCGGAAAATACTAAAAATCCAGTAGCATATGTGCCAGTAATCTGTTTCAACGTGCCTAGTATGTTTGGAACCAAGAATCCGCCAACACCTCCGGCAGCTCCTACAATCCCTGTGATAAAACCAATTTCTATAGAAAATCGCTGTGGAACTAACTGAAAGACAGCCCCGTTGCCCATACCGAGAAATAGCATTCCGATGAATAGGAGGATCGTAACGAAAGTAAGAGAAAAAAGAAAACTAATCCCAAACATACATATTGTGAGTCCAATAAATAAAAACATAAGCAGTTTAACTCCACCTATTTTATCGGCAATAAATCCTCCGACGGGACGAAAGAAACTTCCGGCAATGACACATAATGTAACAAATTCCCCTGCCCTTATTCGTGTTAACCCATACTCATCAACAAAAAAGATGCTTAAAAAGCTAGTAAACCCGACAAAGCCCCCAAAAGTCACACTGTAAAGAATACAGAAATACCAAGTGTCCGTTATTTTAAATACATTGAAATATTCCTTGAGCGGTTTAGCAGGCGGTTGAGATGGTGCGTCTTTTGCGATTAAAATATAAAGGACAAACACGATGGTTAAAGGAATCAAAGCTAGTCCCATAACATTATGCCAGCCAATAGACTCTGCAATACGCGGCCCAAACAATGTCGCAAAAAGAGTTCCGCTGTTACCCGCTCCCGCAATTCCCATAGCAAGACCCTGCAAATGCGGGGGATACCAGCGACTAGCCATAGGAAGTGCTGCAGCAAAACTTGCACCTGCCACTCCGAGCAAAATCCCAATTAAATAAAGCTCGGCTAAACTTTCTCCAAATAACCATCCCCAAAAGAGCGGAATCATCGTAACAAGCATCCCGCCGATCGCTGTTTTCCGCGGGCCGATGCGATCGGTCAAATAACCAAGGACGATTCGAAAAAACGAGCCTCCCAAAATCGGAATAGCTACAATCAAGCCTTTTTCGGCTGGAGAAAGTCCGAAATCCTTTGTAATATAGACACCGAGTGCACCTAATAATACCCAAATCATAAAACTGATATCAAAATAAAGGAATGAAGCTAATAATGACGGAGCATGACCGCTTTTTTTCAATTCAGATATTTTCATTTTTCATCTCTCCAATACTTTATTAATTGAATATTCGTTTATTTTACTCTTGTAAAAGCAAGATTTCTTTGTTTATGTAAGAAAACATCACACACTTTTTTTGTAAGTTATTAAATGTGAATACTTTAAAGGAGCTATTGGTCAAAATTTAATAATTTCATTTCGTTTTTCTTATATAAATTGAATGACTTGAAATGATTACTCTAGATCAACTGGTGCCATCGAACCATTGGTTTCTCTTTCGTGTATGACTTGGTGAAGATTTGTATTCAGAGGTAGGACGCCCAAGTATAGATCCAGTTATTATTGTCTATAACTGCTTCAAACCCAATAAAAAACAAGGTTTCGGTATGAGAGCATTTCGAAACCTTTTTATCTACAAACTGAAAGAGAAGCGTAATACTTAGGCTTCTCTTCGCTACAAACTCTACATTTTTAAATTTATAGCTTAAATAACATGTATACTAGGAATCAATAAGCTGGGCACCGAAAATATTTCTTTTATTAATGATGGCTTCATCTTCATTATAGGGCAGGTTCTTAACATAGCACGAAACAAGGACCTCCTTCATAAGATGTGTTATGAGCGGCATGTAGTAATTTAATAATCAGATTATAGCCGGGGAAAGGTTGGGTGCAATAATATGAGGCAATATCCAATTCATAATAATCCATTTCAAAATCTTCAGGAAAAAGACATGTCTTTTGAAGAGGTATTCGTTCATATTGTAGAATTCATGAAATTAAATCCTTCCGGTGACTATCGATTAATGGTCGGTACAGATTCGCAAGTACATAAGAAACATACAGTGTTCATTACAGGCATCGTGATACGTCAGGTCGGGAATGGTGTATGGGGTTGTATTAGAAAAGTGATGATTCCTAGAAGGATGATGCAATTACATGAACGTATTTCCCATGAATTGTCGTTAACTGAGGAGATCGTATCCATGTTTACGGAAGAAAGAAAAAATCAGTTAATCGATATTGTCCTGCCTGCTGTATATCAAGGGGCAACGTTCATCATGGAAGGGCATATTGATATCGGGATTGGAAAGCGGAACAAAACCAGTGAGTTTGTTAAAGAAATGGTAGCCAGGATGGAATCCATGGGAGTGGAACCTAAAATTAAACCCAATGCTTTCGTTGCTTCAAGCTATGCCAACCGGTATACAAAGCAGGAGTAAATGCCTCCAAAACATGCAAGAAGCCTAAACTGTGAGCAATGGAGCTTTTTGCAAAGTAGGTAAGATGGATGATAATAAATTATATTAGAACAATATAGGTTGGAAATTTCCTGTTCTTTTTTTCAAGCTAAAAGTTGTACATATATTCCTCTCGTACGTTGCTCTGAATAACGCAAAAAAACCGGCCTCAGACGAGACCGGTTTTAACGTTTAAAGATAGAAGCCGTCATTGCCGTATTCAGTAAGAAAGTTTTAAACCACCACTCCTCAAAGTGGGTGTTTGCAGAAAAAATCCTGTTGTCCAAGTCAGTGACGAGGCATAACATTCCTGTTTCAATATAAAACTCCCTATTACAGCTTAAAGGTTAAAACTTAAATATCATAACGAACAGTACAGCTTGTATTGTTATATTACCTGAATTCCTTATATCTTACAATGGTAATGATATCCATACGAATAACCAATCAAATTGGCTTTATCTTGGAATGGACGCCCTATTATCCCTTTATTCAATTAAAGCATTCGTTAGGATCAAACTATTGATCAAAATAACTGATAATATCCACTTGGTCTTTATTTTGTATTTTTTGATTGCCGGGATCTCCATAAAACCTTTTCGCGATTACCTCTAATGCCTTTCTGCTGTTCTCCACTCGTAGATAAGGAACATCCAATCCCTTTATGTCGCGATCGCCAATCACAACCGAAGCGCCCTGACGAATTGCATCTTTAATGTAATTATGGTCATCCTCCTTATATCCGTTAACGGCAACAAAAAGGTATCCATTTTTTATTTCTTTTGAGTTATCGGCGACACCTGTAATGGATATATCTTCAACGTCCTTCGGCAAACCCCAGTTTATTGCTTCATATATTACGTCTTTAAGGATCATTAACTTTTCTCCTTTTTCAATAAGCTATTCACCCTATATTTTGTATAAATCATAATTAACAACATGCCATTATTAGTATTAACAAGTACCCTAAAAATAATTGTTAATATATAATTTGTTTGTTGGTAAAAATTTTTTTCAGGTTGAGTCCGCCAAAATAGATTAAAGCCATTACTAAAAGCCCGTACATTATGAATAAAAAAAAGCAGCATGAATTGGCTGCTTTTCTTTAAAATCAATATGGATATAACTGGTATATCTTCATGTTAAATTGAGATTTTCTCCTCGTTTTCCCCACCCAAGTCAATCACTAAATTTACTATTCTTTTCCCATTACCTATACTTACGATTGAATTTCCAAGGGTTTTGTTTCGTCCTTTTGATTGTACAATGGCAAAATGAAAAACATCCCTAGTATAAAAAAGAAAGCCGCGGTTTCAAATATGGGAACGAGTGAAAATTGCTCTTTCAAAACGCCGGCAGCACTCATGGTCAAAACCATGGAGCCAGTGAACAATGGGCTTAAGATTCCATTGACTCTTCCGATGAAATCGCCTTCGGTCCTCTGTAATATCAATGTATTAATCCCAATTTGAATACAAGGCAGCATCAGTCCATTAAAGAACTCGGCAGTAAGTGTAATCCAAAGGTTTGTTGACAGCCCCATTACCGCTATTCCAATGGCATTCACAAGCATTCCAAATGCTAATAATCTCTGAGGTGCCACCTTTTTGGCAAAAATCATCACTCCTGCTCCGCCTAAAATCATACCAATCCCATTCAACATAAATAACCATTGAAGATTTTCCTTAGGCAGACCCAGTTGTTCGGTAACAAGGAATATCGAGAGCGGCTGAATGAAACCCAGTCCGAGCCCGGCTGCCAGAAAACATAAACCAAGCAGACTCAGTTCTTTTTTTCGCAACACGTAGCTCACTCCGCTTTTCATTTCCTGCCACAATGTTGTTTTGGCCTTTTGTTCATCAAGTTTGCGATCTTTTGGAAGGAAAGCTAGTGCACCAGCTGAAAATAAAAACGCGAGGCCAGTTATAGCAATCGAGATATTGATCCCGAATGATTGGAAGGCAAATGTACCGAGAATCGGACCTAAAACCATAAATACTGCGAAAACTGTCTGATAAACTGACATCCCTGTCTGAATTTGACTTTCTGGCAAATGCATTTTAAATAGCTTCATGCCTGATGGCTGAGAAAATTGAGAAAGTATCGCCGAAATCAAAGTTGCAAAAAACACCATTTTCCAACTTCCGAAGATAAGCGTGATAAGCACAGCAAATACGGATATTGCACTTAAAATATCACACCAAACCATCGTTCTTTTCGGACTCCAGCGGTCAGCGAACGTCCCTCCAATAAATGAAAAAATAAAAATGGGTGCGAATTCCGCTACTGAAATCATTGAAATGGCAAAGGCATCCCCATTTGTCTTTTCCATGACGAATAACAAAACTGCAAAATTCCGCACCCATATCCCTATTTGTAAAAACAAGCCTGAAAAGATGATGGCCCGAAATACACGATTTGTAAATAAGTTAGGTTCCTTATTACTCAATGTTACAGATGAGTTTTTTCCCAATATAAAAACCTCCTGTGAAATATCTGGACAGGAGGCAGTACAATACAAATTTAAAAAGGCATAATATCCCTAATTGAAGGAACACAATGATCTTTGTTTGTATTTTAATGTACAGACTAATCCTATCCAGAAAAAAAGATCGTATTTAAAACGCATTTTTTCTTAAAGAATAGGATTAAATGATCATTGTTTAACCGTTCCCCTTCCATTTTATGCTAAAATCATAATAATCCATTTAATCTGAAAAATCAAGATAAAAATTCAATGATAATCCTTTTTTGGATCAGACTTGTTCATTTTCTTATTCAAAAAGAACTTCCTTTAAAAGAACACCCTTTTATATCGTAAGTTTTCAGGGTTATTGCTGATTGGTGCTTCTGCACTTTGTTCCACTTTGCCACAATTTTTTTCATGACCTTTTCCCGGAATAGCTCATGCAAGTGTATGCTTCTTATCAGTTCTCTAGCATACGTTCATGATTCGGATTCGCCTGTACAAGTAAATGGGAAGATGGCATAAGAATTTGATGCTCATGTAAAGCAGCCATCATCTCAAACCTGACATTTCTTGCTGTTTCAAAGTAATGTTCAGGTTTTACAAGCCCCACTATGCATAGTTCATATCCCACATATTTAAGATTCGGATTTAAATCCGTAATGCCTATGTATCTAAAATCCTCTTCGGGTGTACCATCCTCTAGCCTTAGAAGATTTTCACCATACTTATCATTACAGATAATACATATATCCTCCAACAGCCGTTTTACCTTTTCAGGATTTTCTTGGTAACTTACTGTAATGCGTTCAATGATTCGCATTCTACCTTTATTGAAATTTTGAATCGTCCTGATTTCACTGTGTGGGATGGTCAGCAATTTTCCTGACCATTCTCTGATCTGCATGAACCTGATACCGATTTCCTCTACGGTTCCGGAACTTGTCCCATTGAATGTCACAAAATTCCCTACACGAAATTCATTATCTGAAAGCCTTACAAATCCCAATAAAATATCCTTAAGCATTTGCTGAGCGGCAAACCCGATAACGATTCCCACGATCCCCGCTCCTGCTAAAATTCCTTTTATATCAATGAACTGCCCAATCAGATAAATGAGGAAAATCAAAACTATGCCGTACCTGAGACTGGAACGAGTTACCCCCTGTATCGTTTTTTCCACTTCTTCCTCAAAAAAATCAGATCTTTTAAAGAACCATTCGACCATTTTATTCAAAATATAATATACCGCCAATAACAGTAAAGTTAATATAAACAGCCTCATTAATAAGAATTCCTTCAAATAATCCAAAGCACGCTCAGTAAAATTCAAGATTTCCATGTTCACACCTCTATTTCAACTTTATTCAGAATCGATTAAGATCCAATCATCATCCTTTCCTATTATCCCTTCATCCAATATAAGTCTTGTTTTAAGGCGATAGGAAACCCCTCGCTTATAAGGCTCCTTCAATATAGGAAGACTAAAGTTAAAAGGAATTTCATTGCTTTCCCCTGACTCAATCTCACTTGAAGCTAAAATGGTGCTCGTCTTAAGGGTATTTTCCATTCCCGTAGAATGAGTATCCATAATTAAATCACATTCGATCCTCCTTATTCTTTGCTCCTGGGTACCACCCTTAATCAAGAAATAGCCGTTTATTAATTCACCTGATTTATACGTATTTTTTGGAAGGATTAAATCTATTTGTGCAGAACCTATCCCTAAAAGTAACAAAGATTTTCTAAGTATCAAAGAATACACTCCATTTATATTTATTTGTTTTTCTATTAAACCACATATTTATACATTTCCTTTAGGGCTGCATCATCCGGACTACAAAAAAACCTTTACCATTTTGGTAAAGGTTTATATTAGAAAATAGACCTTTACCAATAGGTAAGGTCTGGCTAACAACAATATGCTGCCAACAACACCGAGAGCAAAGAGCTCCGTAATGACGACATTGTTGTAAAAGCTACTCCCCTTAGGAGAAAGTATTCAAGTATATTATTTATCATACGTTAAGATTAGAAAGTTTGTCAAACCTTTATATTTTATTTTTTTCGGGTTCTGCCTGGGTAATTCGAATTCTTTGTACATATATTGGTAATAATAAAAATATAATGAATTAACTTGTCCTGTAATTGCAAAAGAATTAACTGCTAGGTTTTAAATAGGCCAGTTGGTGGAATATGAAGTATGTAACAGCTAGTGTCCTTCTATTTACAACTCGGTGAACGCTCCTTTCAAAAAGAATAAAGTGAACAAACTATGTATATTTAATAAAATCTATAATTATATTTAAAAATTAACAAGATTTCTCTTTTACTTTCGCCGATCATGTTGTAATATAAATGTAACAATTGTAATATTAATTAAACTTTCGTTACATAAGTATCCTATTAGGGATTGGGGAGATAAAATATGAAAAAATTTTCAGGTGTGCTATTATCCATTATCATTTTATTTTTCACATTAAGTGGTCAGGTTACCGCCAAAACGTCATCACAGAATTTATCTGATGCAAATGCATTAAAGATAGCCGATAATGCCAGCAAACATTTTTGGAATGCTTTACATGGGTACAAAACCCAATCATGTTCACAAAAAACTTTCAATTATAAAGGGACAGAGTATTCATACATTTGCCAAGAGTTTAATACAAAAGATAAATTGACTGCCTACCTGGCAGAGACATTTACTAATAATGCAGTTGAAAAAGGACTGACTAAATATAATTACATTACCTATAAAGGGAAATTAGCACGTCCAATCGGAGATGGCTTTAGCATGTTAGAGTGGAAAAAAGCCAAAATTAAATTGGTCTATCAAAAACAAAACGTTAGGTCATACAATTTAACTGTACCTACAGTCGACGGTGAGTCAGTAAAAAGAACGGTTACCTTTTATAAGTCCGGTTCCGCTTGGAAAGTCAATCAGTTCGATGCAGTTCAATAAAACATTGGTTTAAATGTAACGCCTCATATGCTGTATAGTTAGTTAAAAACTATATGTCATATGAGGTGTTTTTTTGTTGTCCCTTGTATCGGTTGAGAAATAATATTTCAGACTTGTAACAGCTCACTTTTCACTTCAGGGAACTTTCAAACAAAAAACACAGCTAGATGCTGTGCATTAACGGATTTTTGCCTTACGGAAGCCTTGATAGGTATCGTAGGCGGCAAAAATGATGAAGATGAGTATGAGACCCCAGTATATCGAGCTTTTCCATTCATCGATTGAGAATAGTGTTCTTTGGTATGCAAGGAATTCCGGGTTCAATAAATCAGGATTACTGATGATGATGATGAAAGCCAGAGTGTACAACAGCTGGTAAATGGCATGAAATAAAGCTAATTTCAGGGTCCATCGACCTAAAAATAATTTATATATAGCTAAGAGCACCCCAATGATAATGACGCATGATACCAGCAGCCAATAGGAATTCAATACATCTTGATTGAAAGAAGGTGTCACGAAAATGAGACTGCCATTTCTTTTTTCATAGACTCCTAAGAGGTTTGCTGCATTGAAATAAAGGGCCGCGAAGACAGAAAGACCTAACAAACTCGCAAAAATCTCGATCATAGGAACCGCTTTTTTCTTTGAAATGTTCGGCATAACTTTTAGGTTTTCCGGTGTCCATGGTTTCCAGTCTTTTGTTAAAGGCGACTGGTCTTTTGAAGTATCCATGCGTTCTAAAATGGCAAATGAAAGCGTTAACCAGAAAAACACTTGGATACCTGTACTGATGATACCGGTAATCCCTTTCCCGATTATTATTAAAATTGCGTCCACAACCGTATTCCCCATATCCCGAAAAGGATTATCCCCCACTAATCCGATCAGTGAAATGACTGCAGCTATTGGTAAAATCATCTTCAACAGACAGATATAAACATCAAAATAACGCGGTCCAATCAAATGCATCGGCCGATCGCGATAACGACTTGCCAGTATAACCGGATCTCCTAATTTTAAAAGGACGGCTTTCACGTCTTGCTCCGTATGATCCACCGGAAGCATGTCTTCGATTGTAGATTGAAGCTCAAGCGCAATATCCCCCCGTTTTTTTTCTGGCAGCCTGCGAGTCACTTCCTGAATATAAAGTTCAATCAGCTCCATCTTCTCCCTCTCCTTTTAATAATATATAAAGCTCTTGAGAAGTTTTTTCCCATTCTTCCTTTAACTGAATGAATATTTCTCCCCCATAATCGCTTAAAGAATAGTACTTGCGCGGTCTACTTTCAGAAGTATCCCAGCTGCTTGTGACCAATTCTTGTTTTTCCAGGCGGCGAAGCAAAGGATATAAAGTACTTTGATCAATGGTAATTCCCGACTTCTCTAAACGCTGGACAAGCGAGTACCCATACTGAGGGGTTTTGAGCTGACTTAGAACAGCTAACGTCAGAGTGCCTCTGCGCAGCTCAGTGGTTAATGAATTCAGTAAAGTGCTCATCCAATCACCTCTTCTCTATACTATGTGACATACACCATACCTTATACTATGCATCATACACTATTTTAGTTCTTACACCAATATGAAAATGAAAATATATTTTATTTAACGCATAAAAAAGAGAAGCTTTTCACGCCTCTCCATTTTCCCAATATTAATATTACACAAGAATGACCCATAATATCATCGTCGTGATAATCGTGACTACCCCTTGTATTAAGGTTTAGGACCGATAATCCTCAATACGACTTCGGTCATTCGTAAAACGGCCACGGCCTTTTCCAAAATGGTTCCGATTATTGAACCGAAAACGATTACAAGTCCAATGCTCGTCATCAGTCCGCCAAAACCGCTGTTAATATTCTCAAGTATCTGATCCAGAGGCATTCCAGAAGCAAAACCCACAAATAAGTGCCTACTAATAGTAGCGATAAGAACGGATGCAACTTGAATTTAGTTGTCGCAAAAACAATTAAGAACACGCAAATGGCCAAAACAATAAATAACACATATGATTACCGCCTATTTTTACTCGCTGCCAAAAAAGTCCGCATTACTTGTTCAGCTGCTAGTTCCAAAAATTCAGCCCCTCTTTCCATAGCTTCCTTTAAAGGCATAGGAGCGTTCACCAGACTATGGACACTAGTTATTCCATGGTCATATAAAGCTTCAATACCTGTTCCGATTGATCCAGCCAAGACAAATACGGGAATATCATACTTTTTCGCTTCTTGAGCAATTCCCATTGGTGTTTTACCTGAAGCTGTTTGGTAATCGATTTGGCCCTCACCGGTAAAGACACAATCAGCATCGTAAAGTTTTTCACCCAGTTTCGTATATTCCATAACAATATCGACGCCCCTTTTTGTTTCCGCATGGAAAAAGGCCTGAAATGCACTTCCAATTCCACCAGCAGCACCAGCTCCAGCTTTATCATGCAAGTGAATGCCTGTCTTGATTTCCACCAAATCAGCCCATGTTGATAAAGCTTTATCAAGCATTTCAATCATGGCAGGGGTGGCCCCTTTTTGGGGTCCGAATACACTTGATGCCCCATCCGGTCCGACTAACGGATTTTGAACATCCGAAGCAATCAAAAACTCGGAATCTGCAATTCTTGGATCAAAAGCCTCCGTATTTATTTCAGATACACGCGATAATTCGGCACCCCCTAATCCCAAAGGACTCCCCTCATCATCAAACACCTTCATTCCCAAAGCCTGAAGCATTCCAACTCCGGCATCATTGGTAGCGCTTCCGCCAATCGCTAAAATGAACTTTCGACATCCATCATTCAATGCTTTTTGAATGAGCTCCCCTGTCCGTATGTAGTTGTTATCAATGGGTTCAACTCATCTGGATCGATTAGACATAAACCGGATGCACTGGCCATTTCAATCACACATGTTTCCTGATCACCCAAAATTCCATATGCTGCCTGTACGTCTTCAAGTAAAGGCCCTTTAACGGTTACTTCAACTTTTCGCCCATTTGTAGCTGCCACAAGACTATCCATCGTACCTTCACCGCCATCCGCTGCAGGAACCAATTCAGTCTCGGCATCCGGCAGCGCCTTCCTGACCCCTCGCTCGATTGCTTCCGAAGCTTCTAATGCTGACAAACTCCCTTTATAGGAATCTGGTGCAATAACAATTTTCATGATCAGGTCCCCTTTGAATTTTTTTTATATTAGGTTAATTATAATCTTCGAAAATATTTTAATCATCATTCAATAACGAAAATTAGTATGACATATTTATATTTTTTTAGCTATTCTGCTAAAGGGCTGCTGGATAAATCGGTTCAATGGCGTGGCGACAAAATTCCTAGACCATTATTTGAGTTGGTTTCAATTCCATGATTGCATCAGGCATTGAAATGATATATGCGTCGGTAAGCAAAATGATTGTTGATAGCTGCCTGTTCTCAGCAGAAGCAACCTATGACAAACTTAAATTACTACAATTCTCCAAATGGTTGATAGAGGATTGATGCAACATTAATATTAGGGAGCTCAATATGAAAAAGATGATTTCGCTCGAATTCATCCAAATCTTTTATCTAGTGAAGGTCACAGGTATTGGCTACAAGCTGTTGGTAAAGAAATTACATTTGAATTACTAGATGACAGCACTTCTCTGTAAGCAAAAGTGTTTCATGCTTAAGATCAAATGGTGAAAACTCTGATTTTGGTTTGTTTGGTGAGGTAACCATTTTTAACTCTTCCTTGATAAGTTGCTCTATACTTTATGAATCCTCTGACTTACTTCGTCCATAATAAAAGCGACATCTAATAATCCTTCAATTATCTGTTTTCTCACCTTTTCGTCAGAATGTGCAGGCTTAAAGACAAGCTAAACATTAGGAAATTCAGCCTTGAACTCTTTATGAATTTGGTAGTAATCGATAGGTACACTGGCTCTCCTGTGCTCCTATTGTAAGTGTACCAGTTAGTTCTTCTTCTCCATTTGCCGCCATAATTGCTTTTGGACTTAGTCTGATCATCTTTTCAGCATATTGTTTAAACTGGTGACTGCCCATGATTCAGCAGTTTAACTATATCTTTAATTTTATTGGAATGGACTTTGAGGGATATATTATTCGAAAAGGAAACAAACATGAGGCCGTCCTTCGAGACAAAGAGGCTCTTTTCGCTGTTTCTCAAATTCATAATAAGTTGAGATTCTAACCGAAGCAAATGAACTCAAAACATAAATTGGCTGCGTTCCACATCGAGTGCAGACCCTGTTTTTTCCACTGTGAAATAAAGTGTTAAGTTATATCATTAAAATTAATTTGCTGAATTCTTTAAAGTTCACCTAATCTAAAGGGCCTTAAACCATGTCTAGAGGTATGGAAATAAAGCTCTAAACTTAAAAAAACCGCCATCAAATTGATGGCGGTACCTCGTTTTTTTACATATCTTCCTCGATCGTTTCAACAAGGATAAAAAGAAAATGATAGATTAAATTAAAAGTTTCTTCTAATGATAGGTCTTCTCGAAACCCATTTACATTATCCAAGGCAAAATTCACATCCCATAGACCATCGCCCTGGTTAAACATCAAGCTGAATGATCCAATGCCTTCTTGAAGTTCCTTTGTTAAATACGTTTTTAAAGATTCTCCCATTTTTTTCTGGAATTTCAATCCGAACATCGCGTTATAAGTACCGAAAACATCATCCATTTCCAATGAAAGTGCCTCAACACCGATTAATCCGAACCATTTGGATTCAAAGTAAAGGAATTCTTCTTTATTATTTTTCAAATACTCGATCGATTGTGTTAAAAATGCAGAGTTCTCTTCAGAAATCAATTCTTCACTCTCTTTATTACTGCGCTCGATATATGCATCTGTAAATCTGGATGTATTTTCTTTTTCCACTATAGTGATATCATCAGCGATTAATTTATGCTTTTCAACATAATCCCTTTCTTCTTTAAACAACTCAACTTTGTTTTCGATTATGGATTTTGATATGTATGATTCCATTTGTTTTTTTAACATGTTATGTCCTCCTAGTATCTTTTCAAGCTTTCGCAATTTCAATCATAGCATATTCACTGCAGATAAAATAACTTTGTGAAAGAAATTACAATATCGGTTGTGGTAATCGTTTCGTGTCTTCGATATAGTAATGGTAGGTGTTATACATACGAGAGAAATGGGATGTTAAATATGCAAAAAATCATTGTAGTTGGAGCGGGGATTTTAGGAGCTTCCACTGCCTATCAGCTGGCTAAAAACGGGGCTGAAGTGATCATTATCGACCGCCAAGATGAAGGACAGGCAACATCTGCAGCTGCAGGAATCGTATGCCCATGGATATCCCAAAGGCGCAATCAAGCTTGGTATCTCCTTGCTAAAAATGGAGCGGCTTTTTATCCCGGGTTAATTGAAGAACTTGAACGGGATGGGGAAACTGAGACTGGTTATGCCCAAGTTGGGGCCATAAGTTTACATACAGATAAAGAAAAACTGATTGCCATGAAGAACCGAGCAGCAAAACGGAAAGAAGATGCACCAGAGATCGGGACGATCACATTCCTTACTCCAGAGGAAACAAGTGCCTTATTCCCGCCACTTTCCAGTGAATATGCAGCAGTGCACGTGAGTGGTGCCGCTCGGGTCGATGGTCGTGCGCTACGTGATTCCTTATTGCGGGCATCACAAAAAAACGGTGCGAAACTAATGTACGGTGAGGCTATACTTAAATATAATGGTGCACAAGTGACAGGTGTAATGGTTGAAGATGAATTCATACCTGCAGATAAAACGATTGTTTGTGCTGGAGCATGGGCACCAGAATTACTGAAACCTTTGGGTGTGAATTTTCAAGTCAGCTTCCAAAAGGCCCAAATCATTCATCTGAAAATACCAAATGCAAATACGAATAACTGGCCTGTCGTCATGCCTCCAAGTGATCAATATCTTTTGGCTTTCGATAATAATAAAATCGTCGCTGGGGCGACTCATGAAAATACGGAAGTTTTCGATAACCGAATGACCGCAGGAGGATTACGGGAAGTTTTCAATAAAGCATTAAATACCGCTCCTGGCTTGACAGACAGTACTTTTGTTGAAGCGAGGGTGGGCTTTCGTCCATTCACACCTGGATTCCTTCCGGTTATTGGTCCTTTGCCAGATTGGGAAGGAATAATCGTTGCCAATGGTCTTGGAGCATCTGGTTTAACAATGGGCCCCTATATTGGCTCCCAATTGGCAAACCTCGCACTTGACAGAAAAATGGATATCGATTTAGAAAATTATGATGTAAGAGGTGCGATTTTAATATAAATTTTATGCCTACACTCAACTGACCCTGGAACTTGCCTAGGTCAGTTTTTTTAAAAACAGTTCCTTTCATTTGCAATAAAAATCGTTGTTACCGTATGGTTTTTCTCTAAAGGAAATTGTTGAAGCCACAAATAACCATCATCACCAATACATACATTTTTACCGAGTATTTACTGTAAAAGGTGGTAGTTACTTTAATTGTATTCAATACAGTTATATATCCATTGAACTTTTCTGTATCAAGATAGGACAGAGTGCATTACCTTTTTATCTCATTTATTTCGAAAAATAATGATGTAACATCATTTGCATTTGCTCTTTATTTTCTGCAAATTGCTTATGTCGATGACCATTTCCTCCAGATGGATGAGGAAACCCTAGAAGTATGTTGTTTGAATCTAAATAATCTTGACCCGCTAAATAGTTTAATACCTTGGAAACATTAACGCCTAAAGGAATAATGAGCGGGCGATCGATGGCACCTATTTCGGTAGCAAAGCCTTCCATTATATTTTTTTTAAGCAACTCGGTCTTTAATATGTTCGGAGTTGTTCCGTTGTAATTTTTCCCGTTATAAAAGACAGGATAGGTTAAAACAGAGGTGGTATGAACGATGTGACTAGCTTCTTTAAAAAGGTCCAGAGTGGACGATATGCCTAAGTATATGTGTAACCCAAGCTCATCTAACATTTGAATCAAATTTTTTCTCATCGATCCTTCAAAGCTGGAATTCTTTTTTACTTCGTGTAGGATCTCTTCATCGCTATGTATGTCCTCTAAGTTAATTACGGTAGAATACGATTTTTTCATTTGATGTAAACCAGGAGTGATTCCGACAATTACCACTTTGGCCAGTTCATTTACATATTCGAAAGGTGCGTAATAAATTTCGAGTTTTTTCTTTTCATCTCTTTCAAGCAAAAATTGCTCGCTTTGTATCATTTCATCTGTATAGGCAGCAGGTAAAGCATTAATTAAGTCCTCAAAGTGCGTAAAATTAGAAAAATTAGCGATCCCCATAAACTATCTCCTTTTTTCATGAATTTTAATTCATATTATATCTCTCTTTGTTTAACTAACATACCTAACAACACCCTTTAGCAGAGTATTTTTAAAAGCATATTTTTGATGATGTTCAATTATTGTTGTTTTTTCCTTTACGGATGATTTTTCTCAGATATCCATTTATAGGAAATACTTTCAACTGACAAATGCTACTTCTTACGTTCCTCTACAACCTTAATAGTCGTTATGGACCCTGTTAAAAGGATAAGATATGTAAAGTAAAAGAAATAATTAAAAATAGAGCAATAGAGATGCCCGCTTTAATCCAAATTATTTTATTGCTTATTCCAGCTTTTTTTTCTAAGTAATTTATGTAACCGGTAGTAAATAAAAAACCAGTATAGGCAATGATGTATCCTTCAAAATCATCCATTACAACTTGATACTTCAAAGCACCTACACCGATTAGAACTATACCAATAGTTCCAAAAAACATATTTAAATACAAATGATTTCTAAATTTATCCATTTTTTCTCCCCATAAAAATAGTTTAAAAGTTCATTAATTTAACCACCTTCCAATCTTGAACTACCTTTCCTAAAAATTCAAGTGAAACCATTGTGAGTTTAATAATGTTAATAACAGCCACCGTAAAAGAATTTTACGATAAAAGAGCAACTTGCTATGGTGGAAGTCATTTTTTATTTTAGAATTGTTCAATAATTTTTGTTGCTTTTTAGGAGAACTATACCATCTGATAGCAAATAATTGTAAAATTTTAGTGTGTGAGCTATCCTTAAATTATCTCAAGGCGCAAAATTAGAGGAGAAAAGTATGAGTTATCTTGGAAAGTACTTGAAAATGCCGCCAACCTTTGAAATGCTCCAGAATTTAGAGGAGGTTATTGAAAAAGAAGGATACTCATTAGGTGATTTAAGCCTTTGTTTACAAGTAGACTTCTCACCTTATGAAATGACTCCCTACGATGTCATTCCGTTTGCAAATATAGGTTGTGGCGGCATTCATTATGGCTTCCTAACCGATTTTGGAATGGTATCTAATTTGGAGAATGCGTTTATTGTATGTATCAGTCCAATGGATTTTGATACACCTATAAAAATTGTAGCAAGGAATATAAGGTAGTTTGTTAGCTTAGTTTGTACATGAAAGATGCCACTACAATTTCTAACATTAATTTAATTAAAGAAGAGGAACAGTATATTAGTTTGTTCAAAGAACTAAAAAAAGAAGTAGATGAGGAAAATGAAGAACAAGCAAACTATGTAGTAGAAAAGATAAGATCCACAATTGGATGCAAAATAATAGAGAATGTATATCATTATGTGGAAAAAGAAGTAATGACAGCAAGAGAGCAACAAACAATGTTATCGACTCTTGATGGTATTGGCATAGTATCTTTAGGCCGTATGAATAGGAAACATATCAAATACAAACTTGAAAAAGATATGGAGATTACCTTGGAAGACGTGAAATCTTTTTTTAATTCAGCAACAACGGAAAGCAAACTGGCTTTCATAAGAGATGCTCAATTTACTTACTTAATTTCAGACAAGATAGAGTTAAAAGAATGGATCATTAATGAAATGGTTAAATTAGGTTTGAATGATGAAGCAGGAAGATTAATGAAAATATAGAATAGATTAAACTTTGAGTTCAAGATGAATAACTAGAGAAACAATTGTTTAAGGTCCTCTTTTTTCACTTCAAATTAAAAACATTAATCTTTAATAGAACCTTGCAAAAAAAAGATAAATTGCTTTCCAATCAAAGAGTGGAAAAGAATTTATCTTTAAATGGTATTTGGGGATGGAGAAAAACATTTGGGTTTACAAAATGAAACTATTGATTAAATCTTCCGCGCTGACGTAGTAATTCACGGTTCAGGTTCGGATCTTTTTCAAATGCAGCGCGGCCGTGAAGCCAAAAAATATTGTTGACGACAACTAAATCTCCAACAGGCAGTTCCAGTTCAACTACACTTTCATCGTTTTCTAATGAATTTGAAAAATCCCGTAAGTATTTTGCTTGTTCAATTGATTCAGGATAAACAAATTGATCGATAAAACATACACCAGGCTTGTTATTATGATTGAAGAAAGTCAATCTTTCAATCTCCTGATCAATGTTCTTGCTTTTTGGAGCCTTATACGTGAATTTTTGACTTGATAATGGATGATTAACGTACATATCAAGCTCTTTCCAATCGTCTAGGTGCAATAAGCGAGATTCGCCACCGCTGGCATTTTGTTCGATCATCTTCATCATTAGTAACCAGTCCGTTGGTTCATCTACAAAAGTTCCGTCTGTATGAAGTGTAAATAAACGATAGGCTTGACGTAAATATGAATCGCTGCTATCCGTGTCTTGAACACTAAAACGTGCATAATATTTTCCTGACATCGCATCATGGTTAGGTGTTCCAAGCAAGTATGAAATGGCCGTTGCAAAAATGACATATTCATCTGTATTTTCAGTGACACCTTCCAAGCCGAGGGTGAACCCGCCGGAATCCCGATCATGAACGATGTTCCTAAGCACTTCACCAAAGTCTTCTCCTACTTGATCCAATAGATATGATGCAACGATGAGTCTTGCGTATGGTGTATATTCCAGATGTTGAACAGACTGAGAATCCTTCAATGCCGTTTCTAAAAATGCGGCAATTGCTTCTTTAGAAATTTCAATATGATACAATCGGCTGGTTTGAGGGTGGACTTTCACCTCATATTTTTCTGTTTTCCTTTCAAATTTAACTCTCTTTTTTTCTGCAATGCTCATGAATAATTCCTCCTGTTATTTGTTATATGGATGAAAAAATTAACAGGAAATATAAAAAGCCAGTCGCACATGATCCCCAAATAAAATAGGAGTCCAACTGTACAACTGGCTTATATTCACTTCACTGCTCTATGCAAATAGAGTCACAGCGAATATGCAGTTATGTATGATTTATTTTTCCTGTTTCCAATCATTAAGATCTTTACACGATTCTGAAATGGTATTTTCCAAAAGGTGTTAATGTCATAATATTGGCTTAATTCCATTTAAACGTTTTTCAGTAAAATTGTCAATGGTTTTTACAAATTATTCTGATAAATTATATTACTAACTTGGTAGTTTCGTTTTTTCTCCTGCTTTAATTTGCTGAAAATGGAGATCCAGGTCCTTTAAGGCAGCAATCAATGCATTAGCCGCTTTCCCCCGATAATAAGTTTGAATCGATTCTATCGCGTCATTAACACCATCATTTAGACTGGTCCCTTTTAACAAACGCCCAATGAATTCCCGGCCATGCTCTGTTGCCAATGTACAAGAGGCTTCCAGGACAACCCCATATTTAGCATCGATTTCTGCAGTGATGGTCAATGTTTCAAAGACACTTTTCGCTGCCATTCCTTGAGGTAAACGTGCATGACCTGCAATGAAAATTGTTTTACCATTGAACATGAGGCTTCTTCCTCTCTCTTTAACGAATTTTATTTTGTCAATACAGCTTCCAATAAGTGTGATTGTTCCGGAATCCGGTTAACAACCTCTTTTCCAATTTCAATTGAGGCTGTTGCAGCAGGTGACGGTGCATTACATACATGAATGGTCCGTTTCCCCATTATAATATGAAAATCATCCACCATATTACCATCATCCTGTAACGCCTGGGCCCGCACTCCAGAAGGTGCAGGGATTAAATCATCTTCTTGAATTTCCGGAATTAATTCCTGCAGGCTTTTCGTAAATTGCTTTTTACTAAAAGAGCGGACATACTCATCCATCCCTTCCTTCATGAATTTACTAGCCAGCTTCCAAAAACCTTTATAGCTTAAAACTTCAGTTAAATCTTTCGCATTGAAGTCGGTTTTTTTATAACCTTCCCGCTTGAAACTTAGTACAGCATTTGGTCCAGCATCTACTTCCCCGCTAATCATCCGTGTGAAATGAACCCCTAAAAATGGGAATTTCGGGTTAGGTACCGGATAAATTAAATGGTTGACAAGGAAGCGCTTTTCGGGCTTCAGTTTAAAATACTCACCGCGAAACGGGACAATTTTCATATCAGTTTTATACCCCGCAGCAGCTGCGATACGGTCACTGTGCAACCCTGCGCAATTAATGACTATCCTTGACTTAATGGTACCATTGTTCGTTTCGATGATGACATCATCAAAATTCTCGTCAATCTTCTCCACCTTTGTATTCAGCTTGATTTCACCGCCGTTGCCCCGAATGATATCCGCCATCTTTTCACTTACCTGACGATAATTGACGATGCCTGCTTGCGGGACGCGTATCGCACCAAGTCCATTGACATGTGGTTCGATTTCCTTTAACTCGTCCACACCGATTCGTTGTATAGCTAGCTCATTTTGCAAACCGCGTGAATATAAATCATCCAAAAGGGGCAACTCTTCTGGCTTTGTTGCAACAATGACCTTTCCGCAAATATCATGTTCAATTCCATGCATCCGGCAGAATTCCGTCATTGATTTGCTTCCTTGACGGGCAAACCGTGCCTTGAAACTGCCTGGTTTATAATAAATTCCTGAATGGATGACGCCGCTGTTATGCCCCGTTTGATGATCTGCAACAACGGCCTCTTTTTCAATGACTACCACTTTAGCATTAGGAAAACGCTGATAAAGTGCCATTCCCGTCGATAAACCTACTATTCCCCCACCAACAATTGCAAAATCATACACAATTAACACTCCTTTTATTGATGATTTTTAGTATTCAGCAACGCCATATACGTAATTAAATTATTCTTAGTTCGTAAAATGTGAAACTCTACTGCTGCCCTTAGTTCTGCAGGATCCCCTCTTAGTGCCGCTTCATATATCATCCGGTGTTCCCTTTGCGTTTCTGGATAATAATCAATCAGCAAATTCGGCGCAATGGGTGAGATACCGAGTGTCTCTACCATTTTTTGAACCCTTGGCCATGGACACCCTTTGCGAAGGGTTTCATGGAAAGCCGCATTTAAAAGGATATAATGCTCATTGGTTTCATCAGATAACTGAATTCCTTCCATTTCAATCAAAATACCTTTTAATTTTTCCTTATCCTCCTTTGTTAAATAAGGAAGCGATTTTTCCACGGCAAGCCCTTCAAGCAGGGACCTGGTATGATAAATTTCTTCAATATCATCCCGGGTAATAGGTGTGACGACTGCTCCTTTATGAGGAACCATTTCCACCAAGCCTTCCATTTGAAGCTGTGTAAGGGCTTCACGAATGGGCATTCTGCTAACTTCCAGGCGATCTGCCCACTCCTCTTGGATGAGTCGCTCCCCCTTTTTCAACGTCCCATTCAAAATCGCATTCCTAAGGCTTTTGGTTACATTTTTAACGATGGTTGATTTATCTCGATCGGAATTAACATTATCCAATTAAGCGTCCACCTTTCAATATTGGATACAATTTTAACTATATCAACTATATAAAGCGATTACAACACTAAAAAATTAAATATATTGTATCCAATAAAAAAAACTCTGGATACAATATATTAAGTAAACATCTAATTCACATCTGATTATAATTTGTGTCACCTGTTTATATTTAACTATTTAAACAAGATGCCAAACTGGATATCAGAGCATCCCTCACCCTCTTTAATTATGTTCGTGATTTTAAAGGATTATTTAATTGGTTACGTTTCAGAAGGATTAGTTTCTTGTTCCTCTATTAAAGAAATTCAACCAGAAGTACTGGAACAGCTTGAATTAGTAGATGCTAGTAACTATTTTAAGTAATGACCACCGAAGCAGAATTAAGTAAGCATGAATCGTATTTTCATCGCAATGTGATACAAAAAATCGCGGTAAAATCTTAGATGTTACCTTTTATCCCTTTAAATAAAAACCAAAAGCACAAAAAGGAATTTGATCTTCCTTTTTTTGCTTTTTTAAGTGTTTATAGGAGAAATCGTCTTTGCTTACTGCCCAACTTGCCATGGACGACTGACTTGTGGTTTCCTTTTACTTTGTTTTGGCCCTAATTCTTCTTTTGTCATTCTACGAGGCTCCATCCCCCGTTCAATACGGGTGCGTATTTCCTTCGAATTAGAAAATAAATTGGGTGGTTGGTAGACACGGGAAGCCCCTTGATGGCAGCCCGGACATTGCGCTGTTCCTTTATTGCCTGCCATTGACTTAAAGAATAGTGTGAACTCACCGCATTGACTGCAGTTAAAGGTGTAACTAGGCAAGGAAATTCCCCCTTCATCCATCTATTTATTACTTTGGATTAATATCTTTATCAAATATTTGGGTCGGAATGGCCACGGTACAACACGCATTAGGGATGTCGACGATACCATTTATCCGGCCTTCAATAGGCGCTGTACCTAATATCATATATGCCTGCTCTCCTGTATAACCGAGTGTTTTCAAATATTCGATTGCATTCAGGCAAGCTCGGCGGTATGCAATATGTGCATCCAAATAATGTTGCTTTCCTGTAAACTCATCTACCGAAATGCCTTCAAACACTAAATAATCGGAATAATTTGGTTCAACCGGACCAGGTTTGAAGACAGGATTGTCTTTAATTTTATATTTCTCCATACCTCCCTTAATCACGTCGACACGAAGATCAATCCATCCCGCCATTTCAATCCCGCCGCAGAATGTAATTTCGCCATCTCCTTGTGAAAAATGGAGGTCACCTACCGAAAGTTTTGCTCCGTCCACAAATACTGGGAAGAAAATTCTTGAACCTTTTGATAAATTTTTAATGTCACAGTTTCCTCCATTTTCCCTTGGAGGCACGGTTCTGGCTCCCTCTTTGACCACCCGATCAAATTCTGCTCCTTTTAACGTGCCTAGCACTGCATGCTCTGCTTGAGGAGAAGTTGCTAGTTCAGGTACACGGTCGGGATCTGTCATCTTCAATTCATTTTCTCGTTTATTCCACTCTTGCAGAAGCTCCATTGAAGGCGCCACACCAATTAACCCAGGGTGGATAAGTCCGGCAAACTTAACACCTGGCACATGCCTTGAAGTCGTATAAATTCCTTCAAAGTCCCAGATAGATTTCGCTGCTTCCGGATAATGTTCTGTTAAAAAACTTCCTCCATTTTCTTTGGCGAAAATTCCATTAAAACCCCATTCAGACTCAGCAAACGCACCGATATCCAAAATATCAACAACTAATAAATCACCCGGTTCCACTCCATTTACATAAACCGGTCCGCTTAATACATGAACTCGCGGCAAAATAACATCCCTAATGTCACGAGGATCGTCATTGTTGCTAATTTGTCCATCCGTCCAATCTTTACACTCCATACGAAACGATTGGCCCAGCTCTACTGAAAAAGCAGCGGGAATATCCGGATGCCAACGATTATGCCCCGGGTGTGCTTGTTGCTCCATCGGTTTACTAAGATCCAGTTTAAACAAAGTTTTAGGCATGTTACTCCTCCTTCAATCTATTAATCTATGAGGTTAAACTATGTATGCGTTTTCATAATAGTATTTTTAACAAATATAGTCAAATTATTAATATTATAACAGTTGGGTTTAATGAACTTAATCTTGATGAAGTGAGTAAAGTAATATTAAGAATGTTTTTAAAATTTAGTTGAATTAATCGTTTTTACTTAGCTTTTAAAGGTGCACGCTCCATTTTGTTCTTTGTTATTAATTCATATGAGATTAGAACAACCTATTGATTCAATAGATAAATAGGTTTATTTTAAAATCCCCCTATTTATTCCCGTTGAGCAAAGGTAAATTTTTTAACTAATAACTTGAAAAATCCTGAATAATATTATAAAAAAGGCATTCCTCAACAGAATGCCTTTTTATAATATTGAATTTCCCCTGAGATTCTTCCTCTAAAATAAGGATTTTACACGAAATTTAGTTTTAAAAGACAGAGCATCCTCTCCTTCTTATACTTTGATAAATATTATTCAACATTGGCGTTGATTGCCAGAGTTCATTAAAAAAAGAAAAACCTTTCTTTAGTTGAAGATTGTCTACAGTCTGGAACCCTATAATTATAGGTTTTTTTATGAATAGTAGAATAAATCAGGAATAGTAGTTACCATAATTATATTATGGTAACTACTTAATGAGGCCTGTTTATTCATTTCTGAGATCAGCTAATTCATTAGTTGTTCAACAAGACTTAATGACATGGTTCTTGCTCTGGACCGCAAAGTAAATATGGAGACTAATAAAATACTCCTTATTCGTTTATTTCTTTCAGTTTTCATCGATTTATTGCCTTATATAGAGAACCTTGAGATATTCCGGTTGCTGAGACTATCACTTTAACAGAATGTTCTATACTGTCGATTCAGTAATCAATCGTTACAAAAATACTGATTTTTGATAATGGTTTATAATAACATGGCAGTTATGTTATTTTAGAGAACGGGCGATTTTGCGAAATTAAATTGCGTTTTCTATTGACTAAATGTTCATTCAATAATAAAATAATACTGAAAATTCAGTAAAAATCGGAGGGGTTGTATTGGATTTATATTTCGAGATTACTGGTAATGGTCTTCCGGTTGTTCTTATTCATAGTGGTGGTGCTGATTTGAGGCAATGGACATTTTTGGCATCTCTTTTATCTAAGGATTACAAAGTGATTGCTTTTGATGGTCGTGGTGCCGGTAAATCACCATCCCCAATAAAACATGCAAACTATGTTGAAGATGTATTGGCTCTAATGGATTACCTGGAACTTGATCAGGCAACGATTATAGGCCATTCCATGGGCGGACAGATTGCAACTGATTTCGCTCTTAATTACCCTGAAAGAGTATCGAAACTTGTATTAATCGCTCCTTCTTTAACAGGTTTTCCCTATTCAAAGGAGTTTGAACAATATCATGCCAAGATATTAGAAAGTGCCCCCAATATAGATAAGATGTTGGAGCTTGCCCTTCATTCACCAACTTACCAGGTTGTTATCGATAGTCCGCACAAAGATCTCACTGTTCAAATGCTCAGGCATCATTTCGGGCGCATGCTTAAGTGGCCCGCTGATTTCTGTATGAAATGGCCTCAGCCGCCAGCAATGGAACAATTAGAAGAATTGAACCCCGAAACTTTATTTTTTATTGGCAAAAAAGACTTGGCAGACAATTTTCGAGTTGCCGATTGTTTCCGTAAGGTTCCAAACATCCGTTTCATCGAACTAGAGGATGCCGATCATATGCTGCCCCTCACCCATTCTGAAGTTTTATATCAAGAATTCACTGCCTTTATGGAGGATTGAAGTTAAAATGCCACGTACACCCGAAGAGAATGACCGTATTCGCCAAGCATCCAAAGAAAAAATTCGTACTGCAGCCATGGAGTTATTTATGAAACAAGGATATTACGCTACTTCTATAAGCGATATAGCCAAGAAGGCGGGTATTTCTAAAGGGTTACTCTATAACTATTACAAAGGAAAAGAAGAACTGCTTTCTGAAATGGTCGAGGCCAGAATCAAGGAAGTGGTTGAAGTCATGGAAGAAGCGTTCACCTTAAATACACCTCTTGAACAGCTTGAACATATAGTCCATGGTGCCATTGATAATATCCAGAAAAAACCGGAAGTCCACCGGTTCTATCTGCACTTGCAAACACAGCCAGAGGCTGATGAAGAGTTGATTAAATACAATCATCTCCTTATCGAGGAAAACACTAGACAGTTTGAGTTGCAATGCAAAATATTTGAAATAATGGGAGAAAAGGAGCCGAGGAAACGATCGTTATATTTTTCATCTGTGCTCCAAGGTATTATGTTGATGATATCTACCTATCCACAGAAGTTTCCGATAGAAGAAATAAAGAAGCAGATTATAAGGGAGTTTTGTAACTAGTCTATCGTTTAAAAGCCGCTTACCTTGAATAAAGTTTAAACAAGGATCCTTCAACAACTGGGCGCTTTTCTGGAGTGAAAAATTGCGCTCTTTTCACAGCTAAGTGTTCATTACAAATAACCAGCTAATATCTTGACCCGATATTGGCTGGTTATTCTCCGATCAAAATGATAAAAACTATGACACTTTCGCTCACCCCAAGTATCAGTTACAATTTTCCCATTTGTTACTGTGTCATAAAATAATTTATTTTCCAAGTTCTTATTCCAATTGTATACAAAGCCCTTCACTTCCGTACGAAAAACAGCGTCCAATTTCATTACTTGATCCAAACTCTTGTAATTTTCAAAACTCTCAGTGAGGTTTTTTCCCTTGTAAAAGGCGTATCCAACTCCTTTCTACATCAACTAAATGGAAAAGTGTTTGGATTATGTCCCCCACTCCGCTAGTTGTGGAACGGAGAAGCTCTTCCTCTTTCATCTCTCCGATTAACGACCAGTCTTCTTTAACCATCCAGTTATATCGAAATAATGTTTGCGCTGGAATACCTCCCTATTATAGGAATGTGGTAACCAATAACAAACTGAGTAATACTTGTCGGCTATAAATCGGCCCGGTCAGTTAATAATAGAAATCCATTAATGTTTCGTCCATTAAATCTTGTGTAAGACCTATGTAAATCATCGTATCTTTTGGATTGGAGTGATTTAGGATTTGCTGCAGTAATGCGATATCCTTGAATTTTTGGTAATGCAAATAACCGAAAGTTTTTCTTAAGGTATGTGTACCTACATCCGGAATGTCTGCCATTTCAGCTGCTTTGTTCAAGACCCGGTAGGCTTGTACCCTAGTGATCGGTCCATTCCCTTTTCGACTTGGAAATAAATATTGTTCATTATTCAGGTTCATTTTCCGGACATACTTCTTTACTTCCTTACGAAGTTGAGGATTGACGATGAACCGTTTAATTTTATCTGTCTTTTGCTCCACAATGACTATATGCGTGCCTTCTAGGATATCTTTCACTCGCAATTGTAAAAGATCCCCTATACGCAAACCGATATTTATCCCAATTGAAAACATCATATAATCCCTGTAGCTGCAATATTTTAATAGTGACTTTTTCATCTTTTCTATGTGATCGAGCCGGCGTATCGGCTGGACATTCTTGATTCTTTGAGAGGTCGCTTGCATGAATGTCTCATTCCCCTTTCCCCTTCTTTCATTGTACGTGAACAGGCGAAAAAAAGGCAAGTTTTTTTAATTTCAATACCCTTATAAACCTTGATTTAACGCGATTTCGAATGTATCAATAGAGGTCCTTTGTTACATTCGGAATATTCTTGCGAAATTACCCAATAAGCCCTTAAAATCTACCAACGTCCTTTAAACGTCTGTATAGATCCATATAGCGTTTTTAAGACAGTTTTGATTAATGACTCTATGGATTTAAAACAACGGCTTTAAAAACTAAATATGAAGCTCGTTTTTTTGTCTTTTTTAATATTTTTGTAAGTTAATGTATACTTTTGAATATTTCTATCATTTAATCATATTGTTCATTTTTATAAAATCAATTCGATTGACCATAACTATGTTATGTAAACAATATCTTCAATTATTATTTATTACATTTGATAAAGAGAATCTTATGCACCCTCTTTATCAAATCACCTCAATTTATTAATGAATATAAAAACTGGCTCCATCAATGATCTCTATATCTTTGTAAACTTGCAGCTGATCCATCAACTGGAAAAGTGCTCCATCCTTTTGTTTTGCTTCAATCATACAATCCAATTGTGGTAAACTCCCCTTAATTTGTTGCAAAAAATCCATGAAGATTCCTGTATCCACAAAGTCAGCATGTGCTCGAAATTCTTTATCGGACCTTGGACTTGAAATATGCATTTTAGGAGGTAGTTTGGAATTACTCCAGGTATTTAATATTCGGTCCCAATGATCTTTCCAATTTTCACTTGGTAACCGATGTGCGAGGTAATGGTGATAATCAAAAACTATAGGAATCCCCAATTTCTCACATAAGTAAAGTGTTTCCGTCAAAGTAAAGGTAGTATCATCATTCTCGAGAATGACCATTCTTTGAATCGATTCAGGAATCAACCCCCAATTATGAATAAACTGCTCCAAAGCCTGTACATGTTCGCCATAACCGCCGCCAACATGCAGAACACAGCGATGCTCAGGGTTAATCCCCATTTTCTCCAATAAAGTATAATGCATCCTTAATGTTCTTAATGATGTCTTCATTATATCTATATTTGAACTATTCAAGATGACGTAATGATCTGGGTGAAAATCTATCCTTATTTTTGGATGATTTGTAATAAATGATTTTAATTTGGCAAGTTCCTCCAAAAGAGGATCTATGTAGTCCCACTCTGGGATTTCTGGATGATTGGCTAAAGGTATGAGTTTAGAAGAAAGTCTAAAGAATTGAATATTATTAGCTTCGTTATGAATCAGTAAACGCCAACAATTGTGAAGATTGGAAATCGAAATGCGTTCAAGTTTCCTTATCGCCGCATCTTTGTCCTTAATTTTCGAAAACTGAGTAAAAGTCATCGTTTGCGATGGTGAACAGTTTGGCACATGAGTACTCATGGCTACATAACCTAGTCGGATTAATGTCAAGTGGATATCTCCTTTACATTTTTTTGTTTATTGGAAGTATCCCATTAAATCATTAATAAATCCATATGGGAAAAAATCCATCCCTAACAGCAATTATAAAAAATAGATCGCATAAACAAATGCCAGTTATTACTTAAGTAATTCCCCATTCTAGTGTCAAAAGGATGATACATTTCAGGTTATCCTGCAAACAGAGATCTCATAAATCTAGTGCTTGTTCAAGATCTGCGACTAATTTTTCTGCTGGTTCCATTCCTACAGAGAGACGAATTAACCCAGGGCTTACATGTTCCTTGATTAGATTGTCAGCATTGTTACCTAAGTTTGGAGACATAATAAGACTCTCGAAAGAACCCCAGGACACGCCAATTTTAAAGATCCTTACTTTGTTTATCACTTCCTTTACTGCTTCATAATTTGCACTTTTAAGTTCGAAAGTCAATAAACCCGAGAAGCCAGTTAGCTGTTGATTATTTATTTCTGTATTACGCGGTGAGTGAAGTCCAGGGTAATTTACCCTTGATACAGCTGGATGGGAAGAAAGGAAACCTGCGATTTGCTTAGCGTTTTCTTGATGTACTTTCATACGTAATGGCAATGTTTGATATCCCCGCAACAATAGTGAGGCTTCGCGCGGCCCCATCGTTCCACCAAACAATAAATACTCCTTATTAAAAAGATCCTTCATTACTTCACCACTAGTAATTAATGCACCGCCTAACAAGTCACTATGTCCTCCTAAGTATTTAGATGCGGAATGAACTACAATATCAATCCCATAAGTTAAAGGCTTTTGAAAGAGGGGGGTGGCCCATGTATTATCAATGATCGTACGAACACCACCAGACCTTGCCATATCACCAATAACCTTAAGATCGACAAGTTTGAGATTCAAATCTGTCGGATTTTCCAGGTATATTAATTTTGTATTTGGCATGATAGCTCTCTCGATATCTTTCTTCACAGTCGAGTAAACAACTGAATGGTTAATCCCAAACTTCTGCAAATAAGTTAACAGATCCATTGTGGATTTATATATATTACTTATACATAACACATGGTCTCCGGCTTTTACACTGTTGAAAATTGCTGCAGTAATCGCAGCCATTCCTGAAGCAAAACATTTACATTGCTCCCACTGCTCCAATGCGGCTAATTTTTTTTCGGCGATTTCAACAGTTGGGTTAGTCCCTCGTGTATATACATAATGATTTTGTTGATCATTTTCTGCTTTGACAAACTCTTCATGTGTGGGGTAGACAAATAAAGAATTCCCGAATATTGGAGGAATGATCGCTCCCACCAAACAGATCGGACCCCGTATCAAAGTGCATACAAATTTCTTGATCACTAAAGAAGTTCTCAGGATTCTGCATGGTTTCCTCCTTCTATTTACCTTTTTATGAGTAGTTTTAAAAGTGATTACCCTTTTAGGATCAAATCAAGCCCCCTGCTTTATCCAATTCTTTGGTTTCAATAATATAAGAAGTTAATTGTATAGTGGTAATCCGGTTCACTTTAATGGATATTTGTATTTCGCGGTCCATATTAACGGGTATAGGAATGTAGGTAGGTGTGGGCTGCAAATGAACATCTTTTGGCGGTAATGGTTTTACACTTTCAATAAGAATAAAACAAATCTCTCCTGTCTACTCCATATCCGTATATCCATTAACTCTCATCTGGGCTATTAAAGTATGTCCCTATTCTATAAAATTTATCCGTACTTAATTTTATAAAACAGGTTCATGATTCACAACCACTCTATTTTTTCATACACTCTTCCACTCGTTCTGAATGTGTTACTTGCACAATAAAAGAACATTTCCTTTCCCCTTTAAAAACTTGACCCTTAAGCCGTTTCTCTGCTCTTTCTTACTACTATCACAAATACTATCTTTAAAATAGAAAATGCTCTGGTGACACAACCCCAGAGCATTTTTTACTATTATAGATACATATTAACATTTTCTGTTAATGGCTTTTTACACAAACGTTCGTAAAGTGTTTTCTACCTTTTATAATGCATTATAATAATCAATAGAATAATATAGATCTGTTCCTTCATCATTATGATGACTTGCATTTAAGTATGGATTAGATGATGCATTATACTTGTTAGAGAAATCCCCAGAATCTTATTGATAGTTCACAAAACAACTCCGTTTTTATCTATTAGGGTTAGGGGTCCTGCCTTACCCTTTATCACTTTTTTATTTTCTTCGTTTTTTCATAAGTCTTTGATTTTCTTGGATTTGGGTCAATATTTTGGACACTAAAAAGTTAAATCTTAAGCTGTATTCCTAATTCGATCTTCAATGGCTTGT
>NZ_JBHZPF010000016.1:0-80672 GCF_042787975.1 Peribacillus sp. YIM B13482 | reverse complement strand
AAAAAAAGGTAGATTTCCTCAGAATAAACTGAGAAAAACTACCTCTATTGGCCCGAAGGGACTTTTTCAGTGCCCTCATAAAATTGGACCCGCTTTCTTCATTATTTATTATTTTTGTTTCTTTTTCCAGAATCCCAACATTAAAGCGGTAATGAGGGACCCTATTAAAATGGCCAGCAAATAGAGAAAAGGATGGTTGACAAGGGGGATGACAAAAATTCCTCCATGTGGTGCTGGCAGAGTTACACCAAAAGCCATTGACAGGGCTCCTGCTGTCGCTGCCCCTACTACACTGCTGACGATAACGCGCAATGGATCCGCCGCCGCAAAAGGAATGGCCCCTTCTGTAATGAATGAAGCACCCATGAAATAATTTGTGAATCCAGATTTCCTTTCCGTTTCACTGAATTTGCTTTTAAAGAATGTAGTTGCAAAGGCAATCCCGAGAGGAGGTACCATTCCACCTGCCATGACGGCAGCATGAGGCCCGAAACTATGAGCTTCAATAGCTGCAAGTCCGAAAGTGAAAGCCGCTTTATTCAGGGGTCCACCCATATCTACAGCCATCATACCTCCTAGAATCAATCCAAGCAAAATAGCATTCGTACCTGATAAACCTTGTAGCCAGTTGGTTAAGCCTGTGTTAACTGCGGTTACTGGCCCATTTATAACAAATATCATGATTAAGCCTGTAATTAACATGCCGAATACAGGATAGAGTAAAACCGGTTTAATGCCTTCTAGTGTATGCGGTAACCTAGAAAACAGCTTTCGTAAAAATAAGACGACATAACCTGCAAGGAAACCGGCGATTAGTCCGCCAAGAAAACCGGCATGAGCCTGTGCTGCCAATAATCCCCCTACCATACCGGGAGCAAAACCCGGACGGTCGGCTATACTTGAAGCAATGAATCCAGCAAGGACTGGGACAAGTAAGAAGAAGGCACCACTAGTTCCCCCGCCAATATCACTTAATGCTTTGGCAATGGGATTATAATCAGGGTTTGCCGGATCGGCTGCCTGGATCCCAAAAAAGAAAGAAAGCGCAACCAAGATTCCGCCCCCGACAACAAATGGAAGCATATTACTTACCCCATTCATTAAGTGCTTGTAAATCCCCAATCCTCCTTTTGCTGAATCACCTTCATCACTTTTATCATTTCCAGTTCCTTTATAAACAGGTGCATCCTGATTAATGGCTCTGGTTAACAGCTCCTCGGTCTTCCGGATCCCATGGGCAACAGGGACAATAATGACGTGTTTACCATTAAAACGATCCATTTCCACCTGCTTATCCGCTGCAACGATAATCGCATCCGCCTCATCAATTTCTGCCGCGGTTAAACCATTTTTGATTCCTGTCGATCCATTTGTTTCCACTTTGAAATCGATTCCCATTTCCTTCGCTTTGGCCTTTAATGCATCAGCAGCCATATAAGTATGGGCAATTCCTGTTGGACAAGCTGTAACGGCAAGGATTTTCCCTTTGTTGTTACCGCTGGCAGCATCACTTGATTGCTGCTCTTCTCTTTCTTCTTCATCTGCTTCCATCTCTTTTTGATTGATTATCTCTAAGACTTCTTCACCAGAAGAAGACGAGATCAATCGGTCTCTGAATTTTTCATCCATCAGTAATGAAGAAAGCCGGGAAAGGGTTTCCAAGTGATCCGCATTCGCTCCTTCACTTGCTGCAATCATAAAGAACAGATGAGCTGGCTGACCGTCAAGCGATTCATAATCCACTCCATTAACTGATTTTCCGAAACAGATGGCAGGTGTCCTTACAGCATTTGTTTTAGCATGTGGTATCGCTATCCCTTCACCAATCCCTGTTGTGCTTTGTTGTTCACGTTTTAAGATAGCGGCTTTGAAAGCCTCCACATCGTTTAACCTGTCAGCCTCGGCTAACTTCCCTGACAGTTCATCAATGACAGCTTGCTTTGTAGCACTTTGTAGATTGATTATGATTGTATCCAATTTCAACAAGTCTGTAATTTTCATAAAGTCAGCCTCCTGTTAGTTGTTTGATATCAATTTGCGGTAATAACTCTTCGATTTTATCCAATGTACCAAGATCTGATGAAAAGGCTGTAGCACTTCCTGCTGCAAGACTGAATCGGAAAGCAGATAAAATATCCTCTGTCTTTTCATATGTCCCGATGAAACCGGCCACCATCGAATCACCGGCACCCACTGAGTTGAGGACTTTTCCTTTTGGCACATTAGCGGAATATGACTCACCACCGGAGCAAAGCACAGCACCCTGTCCTGCCATTGAAACGATAACGTTTTGTGCTCCTGATTGAACCAATTTAGAACCGTATTCGATAGCATCATCAACCGTTCTAATTTCAGTAGAAAAAAGTTCACCCAATTCATGGTGATTAGGCTTTATCAAAAATGGCCGATACGGAAGGACACTCAGTAATTCCCTCCCACTCGTATCCACCACCACCTTAATGCCATTATCAGAACAAGACTTTGCCATGGCTTCGTATACATCCGAAGGGACGCTTGGAGGGATGCTCCCTGACAAAATGAGAATATCATTATTTTTCAACTGTTCAATCTGACTAAATAATTGTTGATAATCCCCTTTTGAAATAACTGGCCCTTGGCTATTGATTTCAGTCTCCAGCCCTGTTTTCAATTTAATGTTTATTCTTGTATCTCCTGTTATCTCTGTAAAATCCGTGAAAATCTCTTCCTGTCTTAAAAACCTTTTTACAAATTCACCTGTTTGTCCACCTATGAAACCTAAAGCTGTCGTACTATTTCCAAGCCTTTTAAGCATCCGGGAAACATTAATCCCTTTCCCTCCAGGGAATTTGGCATCATAACTAGTTCGATTCACCTTGCCCATTTTAAAACTCTCCACCTCGACCAGATAATCGATGGATGGGTTAAGTGTCACTGTATAAATCATTAAATGGTCACTACCTTTACCTTTGGATTTTTATGGAGCTGAGCAACAGCCTCTTCATCATTGCTGTCAGTAAGGATTATGGCATCGCTTACATCTGCCACCTTAGCGAAAGTAGCTTCATTCAATTTTGTACTGTCAGCAAGCACGTAGGTTTCGTTAGAGAGTCGTAATGCCATCTTCTTCAGTAGAGCTTCTTCCGGATCTGGTGTTGTGAAACCCAATTCTTGATGGATGCCGTTCATTCCCAAGAAACATTTATCGAAACGGTATTCATTCAAAAATTGTACAGCATTACTTCCTATAACCGCATTTGTCGAGAATTTAATCGTTCCGCCCACTAAGACTGTTTTGATTTCCAATTCAATAAGTTTTGGAATATGCATAAGACCATTTGTCATGACCGTTATATTCTTATCCTTTAAGTAAGGAATCATTTCTGCAGTGGTTGTGCCTGCATCAAGATATATACAATCATTTTTCTCTATGAATGAAGACGCAAGCTTTGCAATCAGTTGTTTTTCAGCTATTGCTTTGTTTTGCTTTTCTATAATCGTTGGTTCAAGGCCTTTTCTTTGAAGTAAAGAGGCCCCGCCATGCACGCGTTTCAAGAGCTTCATTTCTTCGAGTTGCACTAAATCTCTCCGAATGGTCGACTCCGAAGCATGTAACTGATCTACAAGCTCCTGAAGCTTAATCGTTCCCTGTTCTTTAAGGATCGATAAGATGAACTGGTGCCTTTCTGTTGTCAACAATCAATCCCACCTCACTTTAATATCATCATCATATATGAAAACAAAGGAATAATCAATCACAAACGTTTAAAAATATTCAAATACATTCAAAAATACCTCCAAAAACATTCACAACAGAGACAAAACCTTTTCATGACCCCCATTATCTTTTTTTCAATGAAAATATGCCTTTCAGTTAAACTCATTCACAAAAAAATCCCCCATGTCATTATGACATGGGGGGGTTTTTATGATTTATTAGCCTTGAAGTAAAAGTTGTTCTGGATCTTCTAGCATATCTTTGATAGCTACTAAGAAACCAACCGCTTCTTTTCCATCAACGATACGATGATCGTAAGATAATGCAAGGTACATCATTGGTCTGTTTTCGATTTGATCTCCAACAGCGATTGGACGCGTCTTAATTGTATGCATGCCCAAAATCCCAACTTGAGGGGCATTCAAGATTGGTGTAGATAATAGGGAACCGAAAGTCCCTCCGTTTGTGATGGTAAAAGTACCACCAGATAAATCTGAAAGTCCCAGTTTGTTGTTACGCGCTTTAACAGCCAAATCAGAAATGTTCTTTTCGATTTCAGCAAAGCTTTTGCGGTCAGCATCCCTTACCACCGGAACGACAAGACCTTCATCAGTGGATACGGCTACACCGATATCATAAAAGTTCTTTTTCAGGATATGGTCGCCTTTGATTTCTGCATTCAATAACGGATATTTTTTCAATGCGCCAATGACCGCTTTAGTGAAGAATGACATGAAACCAAGTTTAACATCATTTGTTTTCACGAAAGAATCTTTATGGCGGCTACGCAATTCCATGACTGCAGAAAGATCGACTTCGTTAAAAGTAGTAAGCATGGCTGCTTCGGATTGTACTTGAACTAGACGTTTGGCAATGGTTTGACGACGGCGAGTCATCTTAACCACTTCAATGCGATCATCATTCACTTCAACAGGAGCTGCTGCTTGTTTAGCTGCAGGAGCTTGTGTTGGAGCTGCAGCAGGTGCAGAAGATGCAGCAGGTGTCACAGGTGCATTATTTGCTGCTTCTACATCTTGTACACGTACACGACCTAGTGGATCGACTACAGGCACTTGAGTCAAGTCAATTCCTTTTTCACGAGCCAATTTCCTTGCAGCTGGTGAAGCAATGACTTGTTGATTGGATGATGCTTCTTTCGTTTCAGCTTTAGGAGCCTCTTTAACAGGAGCAGCTTGTTCCGCTTTAGCTGGTTCTGCTTTGGCTACTTCAGCCTTAGGAGCTTCCGCTTTTGGAGCTGCTGCAGCTGACCCATTTTCATCAACGATAGCGATAGCCTGTCCAACTTGGACAGTATCGCCTTCTTCTGCTAATTGTTCCGAAAGAGTACCCGTATAATCTGAAATGATTTCCACGTTTACTTTATCCGTTTCAAGTTCAAGGACATATTCGCCTTTTTCAACATGATCACCGGGTTGTTTTAACCATTGCGCAATAGATCCTTCAGAAATTGATTCTGCTAATTCAGGTACTTTTACTTCAGCCATTTTATTTCTCCCCCTCATTATTGCGTGTAATTGCTTGAGTCATAATCCGTTGTTGTTCATTTTTATGGACAAGCGGATCTCCCTCAGCCGGGCTTGATCTGCGTTTCCTTCCTATATATGTCACTGAAAGATTCCCAGGAGCCGCTGCATTAAGGCGAGGTTCAACAAATGTCCAAGCCCCCATGTTCTTAGGTTCTTCTTGAGCCCAGAAGATCTCTTTAAGATTTGTATATTTTTTCAAAGCTTCTTGAACGCCAGTGAACGGGAATGGATAAATTTCTTCGATACTGATGATTTGCAACCAGTCCGTTTTTTGTTCAGTTGCCGCTTTTTCACGAAGTTCAACCGCCAATTTACCTGATGCAAAAACAATGCGTTCAACCGATTTAGGTTTTTTGCCTAAAGCTTTAGTTTCAACGAATGATTCAAAAGAGCCTTCACTGAATTCTTCAGCTGTAGAAGCCATCACTTGATTACGAAGCATACTCTTCGGTGTCATAATGACAAGCGGACGAACTTGCTCTTGATCCAAAATCTTAGCTTGTCTTCTAAGGATATGGAAGTATTGAGCTGCCGAACTTAAGTTAGCAACTGTCCAGTTGTTTTCAGCCGCTAATTGAAGGAAACGTTCTAGGCGTGCACTTGAGTGCTCTGGCCCTTGTCCTTCATAACCATGTGGAAGTAGCATGACAAGACCTGATTTTTGACCCCATTTTGCACGGCCAGCCGCAATGAATTGGTCAAAGATCACTTGTGCTGTATTTGCGAAGTCACCGAATTGGCCTTCCCATAATACTAGTGCCTCTGGAGCAAATACATTATAACCATATTCATAAGCTAGAACTGCCGTTTCAGTAAGCGGGCTGTTATGAACAGCGAAAGAAGCTTTAGCAGTTTCAAGTGTGTGAAGTGGTGAATATGTTTTTCCATTAACACTGTCATGTAACATGATATTACGTTGAGCGAATGTTCCACGCTCTGAGTCTTGTCCTGTCAAACGGATTGGAGTACCGTCACTCAATATGGATGCAAATGCCAGTGTCTCGGCATGAGCCCAATCAATTTTACCGTCAGCACCAAAGGAATCCAAGCGACGTGATAAAATCTTACCTAATTTTTTATTAGGAGTGAATCCTTCCGGCCACTTAACAAGTTCTTCGTTAATTGAAACCAGTTCTTGTTTCGGAACAGCCGTTTCAATGGCTGGAAGTCCTCTTTCAATAATCCCAGGAGGATTACATTCTTTAGAAGCTTCCGGTTTATTTCCGGAAATTTTCGCATATGCATCCGCAAGCCTTGTATCCACTTGCTCAGCAATTGCTTTAACTTCAGCTTCAGTGAACTCACCAGATTGAATGAGTTTCTTCCCATAAAGCTCTTTGACAGTTTGGTGCTTATGAATTAATGCATACATTTCAGGTTGAGTCACCAATGGCTCATCCATTTCGTTATGGCCGAAACGTCTGTAACCGATCAAGTCGATCAAGAAATCCTTATTGTATTTTTCGCGATATAGGTTCGCAAGGTTCACCGCAGCCATACATGCCTCTGGATCATCTGCATTCACATGTACGATCGGCACTTCAAAGCCTTTTGCCAAATCACTGGCATATAGAGTTGAACGTGAATCTTCACTTTCCGTTGTGAAACCAATCATATTATTGGCGATGATATGGATAGCGCCGCCAACTTGATAACCGCGTAAACGGCTTAAGTTAAACGTTTCAGGAACAATACCTTCACCTGGGAATGCTGCATCACCATGAATCAGGATTGCAAGTGATTTGGAAATGTCTTGGACAGGGAATCCTTTTTCTGAACGGTCTTCTTGTGCCGCACGAGAATACCCTTCCACTATTGGACCGACTACTTCCAAGTGACTTGGGTTATTGGCAAGTGTAACCCTTGCTTTTTGTATGTTAGCATTAGTAATCTGTTTATCCAGACCTAAATGGTATTTAACATCACCAGTCCATCCGTTGTTAATGCCTGTAGAACCTTCGGAAGGAACCAAATCTTTATTAGGTGAATGTTGGAATTCAGAGAAAATGACCTCATATGGCTTTCCTAGTACGTGTGCAAGCACATTCAAACGTCCCCGGTGAGCCATGGCAATATTCACATTCCCTGTTCCATTTTGAACAGTTTGTGAAATCATTTCATCTAAAATCGGCACTAGGGCGTCTAGTCCTTCAATGGAGAAACGTTTTTGCCCCACATATGTGCGGTGAAGGAATTTCTCGAAACCTTCAACTTCATTCAATCGCTTAAGTAATAGTTCTTTTTTCTCTTTAGCCACTTCCGGGAACATTTTTCCGGATTCGACCATATCAGTAAGCCATTGCTTTTCGTCCAAGTCATTAACATGGTGAAATTCAAAGGCTATCGTTTTTGTATAAAGTTGTTTTAGGTATTGAACGGCTTCGTATCCGTCTTTCACGTTTTCAGGTGATTCTGGACAAATTAAGTCAGCCGGTATTTTCCTTAAATCATCTGCGGTCAATCCATATTTTTCAAAGTGAATTTGTTCCGTATCTAGAGCTTCTTCTTTTAAAGGATAAATATTTGCTGCAAGATGTCCGTATGCACGGATGTTTTCTGCTAACGTAACTGCAGACATTATTTTCTTCATTGGAAGAACTTCTCTAGTTTGTACAGTTGGTGCACTTCCGATTGTTGTTTCAGCCGATACATCGAATGAAGGAGGACCTGATACTTCAAAAAAGTTTTTCAGTTCCGGATCTACTTCTTCCGGGTTGGCTTGAAATAGATCGTATTGCTCCATGACATACCCAAGGTTTGGACCTGAAAAAGTTTTCCATGGGTCGTATGCCTTAGCGTCCTTGATGGTCATTTTGTAAACCCCCAAATTTTTCTCATAATTTTTTGCATTTCGTTTTATCTATCCCCAAATTTCTTTCTTCTAAATTTTCCCCAAAAATATGATATATAATTAACAACTTTGGTTATTGAATAATAAAATTTTAAAGGATAAAACGTTTTCAGATGTTATATTAACATGTTTTTGTCGAAATATCCAAAGGTTAAACAACTTTATGCAACCTTTTTTAAACTATATTTTTGTTTAATTCGTCAAATTACGCTTTAAATTGACTTTTTTGCTCATTTAAGCCTTTTTTTCGCTAAAAAAAGATTTTTGTATTTTTGTATATCGTTTATATTTCAGGTATATTTAACTTGACTGAAAACCCTTACAAGTCAATCAAACTTCCAAGCTGTTAAACTCAGATTGCCATATTGAAATGTTCTGTGAAGGAGAGCCGATTTTTTGTTGACATCTCCTGCTCCCATTGCGATGATCAATGGAATGAAATGCTCTTTGGAAGGCACAGCATCTGTACTATAAGGAGCGATTTTTGCATAATTAAACAAAGATTCCAAATCCCATTTCATGATTTTCTCTTCAACCCAGTTCTCAAAGTTGATTGCCCACCCCTCTGCAACATGCATATCCTCCTGAATATGGGTGAAATTATGGACAATTCCACCGCTCCCGATGATTAAAACATTACTTTCCTTTAATTCCCTCAATGTTCTCCCGATTTCATACTGCTTGTCCAATGGAAGTGCAGGACTAATGGACATAGATACGATCGGGATGTCAGCTTCAGGATACATAATGTGCAAAAGCCCCCATGCTCCATGATCTAGGGGGCGCCTTTCATCAAGTTGCCCCCATACACCTATCCTTGACAATAAGGTTAAAATTCGATCGGACAGCTCCAGGCACCCCGAAGCAGGATATGTTATCTGAAATATTTCTTCAGGATACCCTGCAAAATCATAAATGACTTCATGCTTCCCTACCGCTGAAATCATCTGATCTTCACTTTCCCAATGTGCTGACAAAATAACGATGGAAGTTGGTTTTTCCATACCCTTCATATAATCCTTCAAAAAAGAAGTGTAGCTATTTTTTTCCAGAGCTAATAAAGGTGTTCCATGTGATAAAAACAATGATGGCATCATAGAAACGATAAATCCTTTCACAAAAGTAATCTAATCTCTTATCTTATACCTTAAATTACTTAACATAAACAATGTGTTCATCAATTAAATTGTATTTTTGGGGTTGTCTCGTCAATAGTATCAAAGGTATACCCTTCTTTTTTAAGATATTCAATAATATCAGGCAATGCCTTCACTGTATTTTTCATACTATTGATATCATGCAGCAAGATATTAACTTGCTTTTGATCTTTCGTGCCTTTTTGTACGGAAGTAATGATTTGTTGTTCACTTATTGATGGACTGATCCCATCTGTCGAATCAATCGTCCAATCGAAATAAATATACCCTTTTTCCATTAGTTGTTGAAGGATTCCATTAATGATGGGTTTAGTTGCAGCCTGATGCCTAAGACGATTATTGGAACCGCCAGGAAGGCGTACAATACGGCTTTTAACCCCAAACTCCTTTTGCAGCATGGTTTCAAGCCTATTCAAATCTTGAAAGAAGCTCTCGGTCGATCGATAAACGATGGAATAATCATGTGTATAAGAATGAAGGGCAATCGCATGACCTCGGGAAATCATTTCCTGATAGCATTCCTTTGCGTATGGTTCTTCGTTACCTTTAACGAAAAATGTGGCCTTAACATGATAGCGGTCCAAAATATCTAATATCTCCATCGTATTCAAAGAAGGTCCATCATCGAAAGTCAAATAAGCGACTTTCTGATTTTCCTTACTTTTTAGGATCGGTTTCATCTCTTCGGGAACCATTGCATGTACATGAATGGCCAGCACATCCGTCAATAACAAAAAAATAATGAAAGAACATACTATGGTGAGAAATAATTTAAGCGGATTCTTCATATGCTGCATCCCCTTCCTTTTGACCATTAAGATGTACCATTCAAGAGGTTTCATGCGCAATAAGGCAGCGGTAAAAAATACCGCTGCCTTATCCATATGCTTACCGATCGACATTAAAGTAACGAGCTTCCGGATGTGCAAAAACTATGGCTGAAACGGAAGCCTCAGGTTCCATCATGCATCCTTCAGTCAATTCCACGCCAATATCCTGAGGTTGTAACAGGCGGAATAGCTTTTCCTGGTCCTCCAGATTAGGACAAGCTGGATAACCAAATGAAAATCTTTGCCCGGTGTACTTAGCGGCAAACCGCTCTTTCATAGACATTTCAATCGGATCGCTTATACCTAAATCATCACGCATTAATTGATGAATTCTTTCGGCAAACCCTTCAGCCGTTTCGAGAGCAAGTGATTGAAGGGCGTGATTTTTCAAGAAATCACCTTCAAGCTTTAGTTTTTCTGCCCATTTTCTGATCCCTTTTCCGGCGGTTACCAGGAAGAAACCAACATAATCCATTTGTCCGGAGGAAACCGGTTTCGCGAAGTCCGCTAAACAAAGGTGCGGATTGGTATCTTGCCTAGGAAAGTCAAAAGTCTCCAATATCTCCAGGTGATTTTCCGGGTTGTAAACCAATAGTTTGTCTCCTTCACTTTGAGCAGGGAAAAATTGATAAATTGCATGCAAGCCGTAGTCGGGTTCCGTCTTTAAGAATTCGATCAATTCATCAACAAGCGCATTCAGCTGCACTGCTTTTTCATTCCCTTGCTTTAGCAATTCGGCGAGCTTACCTTTTAAGCCCAAATGATGTCCAATCAGCATTTGCCTATTAATGTATGGCTGGATTACATCCAATGGATAGTTTTTCAGGACGTGACGTTTGATATCACGCGGTTTTTGAACAGGCACATTACTCAAAGGCGCAGCTGCGGACTGCTTCCGAACAGGTTTTTCCATCGTGGCAGCAATAGCGGCATTGACTTTCGATTTTTCTCGTTTCTCGACTAACTCTTTTAAATACACCACTTTTTTGTCAGTGTCATGTAAAATATTCGTTACAGCTAAACCATCCATCGCATCTTTGGAATATAAAACAGGTCCTTCATATTCTGGTGATATTTTAAAATCGGTGAATTTACGGGATAGCGCTGCCCCTCCCACTAAAATAGGGGTATCTATTCCCGCCTGCCTTAAATCCTGTGCGGTTAAAACCATTTGCTGTGCTGATTTAACCAGTAACCCAGATAGGCCAATGATGGTTGGCTCATGTTTTCGAACCTCCTCAATGATTTGTTGCGGTGCGACCTTGATACCCAAATCAATGACTTCATAGCCATTATTGGATAGGATGATATCCACTAAGTTTTTCCCGATATCATGTACATCCCCCTTGACAGTAGCTAAGAGGATCTTTCCTTTTTTAGCGCTATCTTCAGAGTTTTCCATTAGCGGCTCAAGGTGAGATACAGCCGCCTTCATTGCCTCTGCACTCTGAAGCACTTCTGCGACAATAAGTTGGTTGTCGTTAAATAACCGACCCACTTCACTCATCCCATCCATCAATGGTCCATTGATGATTTCCAATGGGGTATCACCGCGCTCAATTGCTATATTTAAATCATCAATTAATCCTTCTTTCGTTCCTTCGATAATATAGTTACCTAAACGTTCGTCCAATGGCAGGATAACACCATTATCCTTCTTCTCCGCTTTTTTACCACGATAGAACTCGGTAAAGATACCTAAAGTTTCTGTAGATGTCTCAAACAGGAGTGCCTCAGCCAATTTCACTTCCTCTTCAGGTATCAGAGCGAAACGTTCAAGTTTTTCTGTATTAACGATAGCATAATCGAGACCTGCTTTTGTACAATGGTAAAGGAAAACGGCATTTAGAATTTCCCTTCCCCTTGCTGGCAGACCGAATGAAACATTCGAAATGCCAAGTATCGTTAAGCATTCCGGATACTTTTCTTTGATCGCCTTTATTCCTTTCACCGTTTCTAAAGCAGATCCGATATATTGTTCATCTCCCGTCCCTACAGGAAATACCAGCGGATCAAAAATGATGTCACTTTTGTTTAGACCATATTTATTGACAAGCAATTCCACCGACCGTGTAGCCACTTCCAATTTCCGTTCAGCATCGACGGCCATCCCAATTTCATCAATCGTTCCTACGACAACGGCAGCACCATATTGATGGATGAATGGTACAATTTTTTCAAAGCGTTCTTCACCATCTTCAAGATTAATGGAATTAATGATGGACTTTCCTTGTGAATGTTTTAATGCTTGTTCAAGTACGGCTTCATCTGTAGTATCGATGACCAATGGGACTTTCACTTTTTTGACGACCTCTTCTACGAACTCCTTCATATCGCCAAGTTCATCCCCATCAGGATCAGCAAGACAGATATCAATGACATGGGCACCTTTTTTCACCTGGGCACGTGCAATTTCAGCAGCTGGCTCGTAATGCTTTCCACGAATCAGCTCCTTGAATTTTCGAGATCCGATAACATTCGTTCTCTCACCAACGAATAAAGGGCGCATTGAATCATCATAAATGAGCGGCTCTATGCCTGATACGGCATGACCATGGGCTGAGGTCGAAATAGCACGGGGCTGAATGCCTTCGAGGACCCTGGAAAGTTCTTTAATATGCTCTGGTGTCGTACCACAACAGCCCCCAATGATATTGACCCATCCCTTTTCGGCAAATTGCTTCATTTTCTCCGCAAGGGAAGTCGGTGACTCATGATAGTGACCCTCTTCATCCGGGAGCCCAGCATTCGGATAACAACTGATGGCGCTATTTGCTATATCTGCAAGTGTCCTGATATGGTCTATCATGAACTCCGGACCTGTTGCACAATTCAGGCCGACAGCCACGGGCTTCATATGTTCAACCGATAAATAGAAAGCTTCTATGGACTGGCCAGCGAGTGTCGTGCCCATCGGTTCGATCGTACCTGATATGATGACAGGCACATCTTTTCCTGTTTTAGCGAAGGCTGCTTTGATTCCAGAAAAGGCAGCCTTGACATTAAGCATATCCTGACAGGTTTCCACCAATAGCAAGTCCACCCCACCATCCAAGAGACCAAGTGCCTGTTCTTCATAGGAATCGGTTAAAATATCAAAAGTAGTTCCCCCTGTTACGGAAAGCGTTTTTGTAGTGGGACCCATCGAGCCAGCCACATATCTTGGCCAATCTTCATTTGAATACTTTTCACATGCTTTAACGGCAAGCTCGGCTGAAATTTTATTAAGCTTGTAAGCGATTGTGCTTATTTGGTATTCTTCAAGCACGATGCTTGTCGCTCCGAAGGTATTTGTTTCAATGATATCAGCGCCTGCTGCTAAATATTTTTCATGGATGGATTGGATGATTTCTGGTTGTGTCAGTGATAAATACTCATTGCAGCCCTCGAATTGTTCCCCGCCAAAATCCTCTGCTGTTAAATTCTCCGCTTGGAGCATGGTCCCCATCGCTCCATCAAGAAGGAGAATCTTAGTATCCAACTGTTCTTGAATCGCTTTTTTATTCATGTACTGCCACCTCTGATGTTTGTTTACTATCGACTTTTCTAATATATTTCGTAAGTTCCGCCGTCATTTCATAGCGAAGGAACGGAGTAATTAAATATATGCCCTTGAATTTTTCCCTTGCCGCGTCCACTAGCTCTCGTGCGATATTCACCCCTTCAATCCTTGACTTTACAGGGTCATCCCCCGCTAAAGCCATAGCCCTTCTAACATTATCAGGCAATTTGATGCCTGGGATTTCATTATGGATGAATTCGGCGTTCCGTGTGCTTGTCAAGGGCATGATACCGATGAAAATCGGGGTCTCTAAATGTTTTGTAGCTTCATATACCTCTTCAATCTGCTCCACCGAATAAATTGGCTGTGTCAAAAAGGATTGAGCACCGCATGCAATCTTCTTTTCCATTCTCTGAACAGCTTTATCCAGATATTTCACATTGGGATTAAAAGCGGCGGCAATTTTAAAATTTGCCCGTTGGCCCAAACTTTGACCGGAATAGGAAAGACCCTCATTAAATTGTTTGACCATACTTATCAGGTCAAACGACGATAAATCATAAACCGAAGTGGCACCTGGGAAGTCCCCAATTTTAGAAGGATCTCCGGTGATGATCAATAACTCGTTCAGCCCCACTGTCTGCAGACCCATTAAATGTGACTGCAGGCCAATTAAATTTCGATCCCGGCATGTTATATGCACCATCGGCGTTACATTCAATTGGTTCTTCAGTAAATTAGCCAGTGCATCATTCGATATCCTTGGTGAAGCAAGTGAATTATCCGCTAATGTAATTGAATCGACCCCTGCTTTTTTCAAAACCTCAGCACCAGTCATGAAACTCTCTATTCCCAACTTTTTCGGTGGATCAAGTTCAACTAGTATCGTCCTTTCAGTTTTGGCCTTTTCGTAAAGTGGGATTTCCAACTCTCTATCAATCACTTCAATTATTTCTATTTCACGGATTTTAGTAATTTTCTCTTTTACTGGTACCAAACTTCCAATTGCATTCTTTACAGCTTGAATATGCAAAGGCGTCGTTCCACAGCAGCCTCCTATGATCGTGGCACCTTGCTCACGCAGCTCGAGGGCACTTGAACCGAAATATTCCGGTACAGCTTTATAGACAAGCCTTCCATCCACATAATCCGGAAGGCTGGCATTAGGATAAATGGCAATCGACGCTTGCTTTGGCAAACTTACTTCTTCCAAGGCCCTAATCATATGATGTGGACCGAGACGGCAATTCACCCCAACAACATCGGCACCCAATTGCTCAAGTTTTTGAAAGGCTTCATTTAAATGGATTCCATTTTGAAGATTACCCAGTTCATGCATCGAAACATTTGCGATGATCGGCAGTCCAGTTTCATTTTTAACGATTTGCAGGACGGTTTCAAGTTCTTCCAGGTCATAGAATGTTTCTAGGAGAATCCCATCAGGATTTTCCATCAGCAGACTGTATAGCTGTTCTCGAAAACCTCGCTTTATCTCTTCAATGCTTAAATCCGATTTCCTGATACTCCGCTGTGCCCCTATGGTACCGAAGACATATGCCTTTCCTTTTGCCGCTTTTTTAGCAAGGATGACTCCCTGGCGATTGATTTTGCTTACTTCATCTTCTAGTCCATGGCGTTTCAATTTGTTGAAGTTGGCTCCGTAGGTATTCGATTGAAGGATATCTGCACCAGCTTCCAAATAAGCACGGTGGATGGACACTATTTGATCTGGGTTCGTACAGTTTAATTCCTCATAACATTGATCGATGCCATTAGAGTACAGTAAGGTCCCCATTGCCCCTTCCCCAACCAGCATTCTTTCTTTCACTTCTTTACGAAAATTCATCATTACATCCTCTCTCAAAAACAATCCTGTTTTTGTCGTTTTCTATGAGTATGAGAGAAAAGAAAAAAAACCTTCTCAAAGAAGAAGGTTTTTTGAAACATTCTCCTCATCTATCAAGCTCTGCTTGTTGGATTTAGCACCTTTGCCTAAGCTGGTTGCTGAGGTTTCTTCGGGCCAGTCCCTCCACCTCTCTCGATAAGATCCATTTATATAATTTTCACAAGATTTCAAAATTTGATTATATTTAATTTACATTAATAATCTGTCAATTTCAATACCTGATCGTCATTTTTTTCACTTTTGCAAAAATCATTCAATCTTTTGCAGCCTGGACTCCCTTTAATATCCTCTGTTTCCAGTCTTCCGCTAACGAATCCAGTTTAAGTAAAGCGTTTGCGCCTTCCAGCCCATCTCGTTTATGAAGGATCACCTCTGCTGCATAATGAACTGAAATTTTTTCTTGCAAACGATCTATTAGCACGATTTCGTTTTGTTTATTTATCGTTCCTTCTTGAAGTACTTTTGCAAAATAACCAGTGAAACTCGTTTTTAGCACGAGTTCCAAAAACTTAGGTTCTTGATTGAAGTGGGAAATGGTCGAACAAGGAATCCTCCCCTGGTTAATTTGAACAATCACTTCGCCTATTTGATAAATATCGCCGATATATGTTGATACTTCCGTCATCCCCGCTATGGTTAAATTTTCACCGAATGCAGGGATATCCAGCTTTTTAGAGAATTTTTCATTCCATAATGAATAATGCTCAAAGGGGTAAAAGCACAAAGCCCGATCAGGACCTCCATGGAACCTTACATTACCTACCCCATCACCAATTATGCCAGATCTAGTTACTGTCACATTATCCTGTGCTTGTTTATCCATGGCTGAAAAGATATCGATATTCGAAAAATTTTCCTGTTTGGCCCTTCCGGCATGAAGCGATTTGATTTTTCCATTTTCCATTTTTAACATCATCTTCCGTTCATTTTAATTTATATCATCCCATATGTTTAAATTATACTAAAAATCCATTTTTTCTGTAATTATTTATGAGAATATAGTGGATCGGAACATACAAAATCCCCCATGATCGGTCGAATATCATTGATTTCCAGAAAAAATCATAGGATAGTTTAGTAATTTTGTTGCTATTTCAGAATTAAATATGGTAGAATATGAACACAATATATAGTCGAAAACTACAACCGTTCGCCTATATGTTGATTTTCACGATTGAATTCCTCATTGTCGCTCTTTAGGGAGCGAATTTTTTTGCCTTCATTTGCATCCACTATTTTCTTTTAATCCCATTAATCGGATCACATCTTGATCCAATACCTATTTGTACATGCATTACTTATGTAATTTTAACGAATTATTTCTTTGTAAAGTCTTTCATAATCTTGCCATTCCCTTGGCTAAAACGAGCAAAAAGCCGAGCGACATAATGCGTCTTCCGCTCAGCTTCCTGTTTTATGCTTGTTTCTTTTTTTTCGGTGCCGCTTTCTTTCGGGTCGTCTTTTTCTTTTCTGGTTCATCATGTTTCGTTCGGTCAATGGATGCCTGTAAAGCCTCCATTAAATCTGTTACATTGTTGGAAACTGGCTCTTTTGTTTTGGCTGTAATCGTCGTTTGTCCCGTTTTCTTCGATTCAATCAATTCAAGTAATGCTGTTCGATAGTCATCGGTGTATTTTGCCGGATTGAAAGTAGTCGTTAATTGATCTATCAATAACACGGCAGTATCTATTTCCTTTTTTACAATGGTATCATTAGCAGGGATATTCGGTACATCCGCTGTTGAGCGAACTTCATCCGGGTAATGGATCGTTTCCATCACCAAGGTATTATCAACGACTCGAATTACCGCCATTTGTTCTTTTGAGCGAATGATGATTTTCGCTAACCCTACCTTATCCGATTCCTTGAGGGCCTGTCTCAGAAGGGAATAAGCCTTTATCCCTCCATCATTAGGCGACATGTAATAACTCCGGTTAAAATATATGGGATCTATTTCTTCTATTTTAACGAAATCCACAATTTCCACGGCTTTTTCTTCGTTTTGTTTTTTCAGTTGCTCTAGTTCATTGTCTTCCAAGACAACAAATTTTCCCTTTGTATACTCAAAAGCGCGGACTATATCATCCTTACCCACTTCTTTCTGGCATACCGGACAAACTTTTTCGTATTTAATCGGTGAATGACATTCCTTATGCAACGTCCTTAAAGAAATATCCTTATCCTCCGTTGCAGCATGAAGTTTAATCGGAATGTTCACCAAACCGAATGATATGCTCCCCTTCCACATCGTATGCATATTCGTCACCTCATAACTTATTTTTAAAGAGAAGAACAATTTTATTATTCCCCTTTGTTCAAAAAAAACCGAAAAAACAATTGCCAACTCTAACACTTCGTTTTTTTGGCAAAATAATGTTAATCAATTATTTGCGGAGGTAAAACTAAATGAAACCAATGCTGCCAACCTATTACCCTGAAGCCCCCACCTCCAAAGATTGGCGTTATGAGGTCAAATATGACGGCTTTAGGACAATTTTAACGATAGACTCCGATACGATAAGCATCTCGAGTCGAAACGAGAAGGAATTATCACCACAATTCCCAGAAATCATTGCTTACATCAAAAATTTGGACCTGGAAGATTATCTCCCGCTACAGTTAGATGGAGAGTTGGTTTGGCTTACCAATCAAGCAAAGGCCGACTTTTGCCAAATACAGTGGCGAGGGCGCCTTGGGAAACAATCCTTAATTTCAGAAAAAGCTCATTTTTCGCCATGCCGGTTTATTGCGTTTGACCTGATTCGCATCAGCGGAAAGGACATAGCTGCTAAACCTATGGAAGAACGAAGGGGATTCATGCTGAATATGGGTGAAGCACTTGGTTTTCCTATGCCGCCTGACCCCAACGATAAGGCTTTGATCCAAATAATTGAGAGTTTTGACGTTTTGGATAATGCCTTGAATAAGGTCATCCTATTAGATGGCGAAGGGGTTGTCGCTAAGGAAGTTCGGGGTACTTGGCAAGAAGGAAAACGTACTACATCTTGGATCAAAGTGAAAAATTGGAAGACCGTTTCTTGTTTCATTACAGCATTGCACAAAGAAAATGGTTACGTTTCCCTCGCAGTTTTAAAAGAAGGTGCCGCAACGAAAATCGGAAGTGTTAAAAATGGACTGAGTGCTCAAGATAAAAGGATATTGCATGAACTGATCAAGCAAAATGCATCAGATGAAGATGCACAATTTTTTTATATCCATCCATCCATTTGCATCGAAGTTCAATTCCTACACGTATATGAGGAAAATGAATTGCGTGAACCTCAGTTTTCGCAATGGCTTTTACAAACGGCTCCCGAAGAATGCACCTGGGAGAAATTCGTGATAGGCCAGTACACGTTTCCAGATACTGTACAAATAACCTCCAAGGATAAACCGCTTTGGTTAACTGGTAGAAAAAAGGTGGTAAAAGTTGAATACCTCCATTATTTAAGAGAGGTTTCATCCTTCTTCTTACCTTTCTTAAAGGATAAACTGCTTACGACAATCCGTTATCCTCATGGCACTATGGATAAAGAAAGATTTTTCCAGAAAAACAAACCTGATTATGCGCCGGCCTTTATTAAAACGTTCATGGATGTGGATATCGAGTATATGCTGTGTAACGATATTGAAACGCTTCTTTGGTTTGGTAATCAACTTGCATTGGAATTCCATGCCCCATTTCAGAAAGCGGGTAAAACAAGACCCGACGAAATCGTCCTGGACTTAGACCCTCCTTCCATCGAATTTTTCTCATTGGCGATAAAGGCCGCACAGGAAATTAAAAAAGTGATGGAATCATTAAGGATAAAGGCTTTTGTAAAAACGTCAGGTAACAAAGGACTGCAAATTCACATCCCTCTGCCTGATGACAGATTTACTTATCAGGAGACACGCATATTCACCGACTTTCTCGGCGACTACCTAACCAGTTCCAACCCAAATGATTTTACAACGGAAAGAATGAAAATAAATCGGCATAATCGACTTTACTTGGACTTTGTGCAGCATAGTGAAGGAAAAACCATAATTGTTCCTTATTCCCCACGCGGAAATTCTTTCGCGGGTGTGGCCACACCTTTGTTTTGGAAGGAAGTGGACGAAAGTCTCCAGTTGAAGGACTATACGATTGAAACCGTGCCAAACAGATTAAAAAGGGAAGGGTGTCCATTTATGGATTACAGACTTGTCGATAATGGCCCAGCCTTTTTGGAAGTATTGTCGTTCCTAAAACAAAAAAAGACCAACTAATTGTTGGTCTTTCCAGAGTGTAGACAAACCCCTTTTCCAAAAGAATTGTTGGAGAAAAAGGGGGTTTTTTATCTTTTAATTAGCATATTTAGTTGTAAATTTGAAAGAAGGACACAATATATTGTTGCTAAACTTTTTATAAAAAACAGCTGTCGACTTTGTCGACAGCCTGAAAAGACCAACTAATTGTTGGTCTTTCCAGTTTATAATGTCGTTTTCAAATAACTTTGAACTTCATCCTGCAGCTTGGAATATAAGCTTGTTTCCGATTCAAAAACCTGTTTTTCAAGCATTTTGAATTTTTCAGGCTGATCTAAGTTTATTTCAATCAATACCTTGAATTCATATGTTGCATTCCCGATTAAATCTATTGAATACTTTTGGCTTTCTTCATCATGATGGACGACGCATTTAACTTTTCCACCGTTATTATAGACAGATATTTCACTTTCCAACGAGTTAATTCCAACAGAGCATGTTACTAGGCTTGAAGCTGACATCGCCGTTCCACATGCATTAGTGAAGCCTACTCCCCGTTCAAATGTCCGCACATAAATGCTCCCTGGTTCAAGCTCTTTCACAAAGCTGACATTGACACCATCAGGGAAAAGCGCATTCGGTTGATTGACCTTTGTCGAAAGGTCTGCCTGCAAATCACTTTGCAAAACGTCACTATCGATGAGCGTGATTAAATGTGGATTAGGAACCGCCAATGCCGAAAATAAAAGGGTATCATGAAGTTCCGGCATTGGTTCGTTTAGCAATTGTTCTTTTGCTAATACAAGAGGAAGATCCTTTACATTAAAACTTACCGGGGAAATTTCCACCTTGAAAGTCGGGATGCCCTCATAAATATCTTCCGTTTTCTCCACGAGTAGATTTGCCTTCATCGTTTCCACAATCATTTTATCGAGCCCTAGAACGTCGTTCGCATAACGCGCAACACAGCGAAGTCCATTGCCACACATCGAAGCTTCCGATCCATCCGCATTAAAGACACGCATCCGGCAATCGGCCTGTTCACTTTCCATTACAAACAAAATACCGTCCGCTCCAAGCTTTTCCCTATTGCATAGGGCCTTCGCGAAATTTTTTCGCTCTTCTTCAGTAAACGTCAAGGCCGTAGTCAATTCATCAATTATTAAGAAATCATTACCTGATCCATGGCTTTTTAAACCTTCAATAATCATCCTGTCACATCCTCTAATATGCTGCTAGTCATTTATCATTTTTTAATATTCTATATCATAGCATTTTCAGAATGGATGTGTCATCGAGTAATTCACAATAAATCCATTTTTTTCGTCAAAAATATACAATAAGAAGAGCGGTTGGAATAAGAGAGAACTCATTCCAACCGCTCTTCCATAATATTAACCAAGCATACTGATGATGAAATAGACGATAAACATTCCAGCACTCACATACATCGGGGCTGACACCTCTTTCGCCTTTCCGGTAACAAGCTTCAAGAACGGGTACAGAATGAAACCGAATGCCATTCCATCCGCGATACTGTATGTGAATGGAATGATCGTGATGATCATGATTGCAGGTATACTCTCGGTTAAATCGCTGAAATCCAGCTTTTTAATGTTTCCGAGCATCAAAATGCCAATAATAATTAAAATGGGGGCAATGGCGCTATCAGGGATCACTTTAATCACTGGTATAAACAGCAATGATAGAATGAATAGCAAACCCGTCACCACTGAAGTAAAACCGGTTCTGCCTCCAGATGCGATTCCTGCTGCGGTTTCAACTGTTGCAACGGTAGGGCTCGATCCGAATATACCTGAAAATAAAACGGAAACACTTGTCGCCTGCAGCGACTTTTTATAGGCGTCCTGGCGGTTGATACTGTCTACATGCCCGTGTACAAGACCAATATTTTCAAAAACAAGAACCATCGTCATCGCAAATACACTTATCCAGAATTCAATTCGGTCCGCTTCCATGAACGATAATGAAAAGAAGAGATCGCCGTAGGAAGCTGTGTCTATGCCTGAAAAATGGATTTCCGATAGTTGAACCGTCCCGAAACAATAGGCAATAAGGCTACCTGCCAGGATGGTAATCATGAAGTTACCGGGGACATTCTTGATGAATAGCGTGATTGCCAGTAAAAAGGTTAACACCGTTGCACACACTGCTGGATCGCTTAAATCTCCCAATGCGACGATAGATGATGAACCTCCCGTGATTATCCCGCCCTTCTCGAGACCGATTAGCATCAAGAACAAGCCAAGACCAACAGATATGGCTTCTTTTATCGAACTTGGAATTGACTCACTGATTAACTTAGAGTATTTTGTAAAAGCAATGACTACAAAAATAACCCCTGAGATAAACACAGCACCAAGCGCCGATTGCCAAGATAGACCCATCCCTTGAACCATGGTATAAGCAAAAAGGGCATTTACGCCCATTCCTGGAACGAGGAGGATTGGGACATTCGCCCAAATTCCTATCATGACACAGCTTAAAGCAGATAAAAGAATCGTGGCAATCACTGCACCATTAACTGGTATGCCTGCTTCCGATAAAATCAGGGAATTCACGATGAGTATATAGACTATCGTAAAATAGCCGACGACTCCAGCAAGGATTTCACGCTTTCCATTCGTTCCATAGTCTGAAAAATGGAAAAACGCTTCCAAGTTTAATTTCTTCATGTTGTATCCTTATAAAATTTATCCCTCGCCCACCCGTTTGTATTAGTGACAAACTACACTTCGCGATTTTATCAAAAAAAAGGATAAAAATAAATAGTATTGCTTAAAATTTGAAAAAAACTGCCGGAAAATAATCCCGACAGCTTCGATAAATATATTATTTTTGTTCTTCCGCATACCCATCGACTATCAATTCCAGCTTCCCTGTATCGGGTGAAATGATAAGACCATGTACAGGAATATTTTTAGGTATTAAAGGATGTCCTTTAATCACTTCCACACTTTTCTTAACACTTTCATAAACATCATCAAATCCGCGAAGCCAACTGCGAATATCTATTCCTGCAGCTCCAAGGGTATCGATGGTGCTCTGTGGAATATCACGTTCAACCATTTTCCCTACTACAGAATCTGCATCTACTGATGCCATTCCACAGTCATGGTGAGGTATGACGAATACTTCATCTGCCTTTAGCTCATAAATGGCAATCAGGATACTCCGCATGACACTTCCAAATGGATGGGAGACGATTGCCCCGGCAGTCTTCAGGATTTTGACATCGCCATTTTTGATATTCAAGGATTTTGGCAATAGTTCAACGAGCCGAGTATCCATACAGCTTATGATGACCATACGTTTCTCAGGGAACTTATCCGTTCTATACTTAACATAATCACCTTTTTCTACAAACTGTTCATTAAAATTAAGAATCTCATTAAGTAAACTCATATTTACCACCTTTTATTATGTAATCAATCTATGTATCCTTCTATAATTATATCAAATATTAAAAGGATTTGCTAAAGGATAACACTAGTCAATTTGAACGATGATTTAGAGTGGCTGCACAAAACCCAAAGACGATGATTTTAGGGATTTCATCAACATTGGATGAAAAAGAAAGTATGGGGGTATTTGTCTTGAATCGTCTCCCCCATTCCATAGGCATCCAACCTTCTTGGTATGAAACGATCTTTTCCCCATCTTTTGTGGCTATCTCAAAAGAATTCACACTCCCCGGCGTTTGAATGGGCATCCATTCTGTGCCGTCTTCCTTATATATCATTCCATTGATCTTCACGAATGAACGATTTTCTTGATACGATCCAATAAGGCCGCCTTGATCATCCATGATCGTCATTTTATTGAAAAGCCCTCTTTTGATATGGTACTTGGCTAACAAGCGCCCCTCATTGTCCACCAGTTCATATCGCTTGGCCAGGAGCATCGACAAGAAATTGGGAATCATCCACATGAACCACTTCATATTCAAATCACGTATCTCGCCCATTAGAGACCCATCAGGTGCAAAGAGAAGCAGCCGCAATGTCGGTGCTGGCATAAAAGTCAATAAAACATGTTCATTTTTTAATAACCCGTCATTCGTCCCGACGAATTCATCAGGCAATTCCTTAATTCTACTTTCATATATCCTGTGACTGATAAATTGGACAATACTAAATAAAATAAAAGGAAACGTTATCAATAATATATTGCCAGGTATCAACGAAAAAATATGGCAAATGAAAAATACAACGGCCAAAACAAGAGATATCCAAGAGGCATTGAAATTTGAATTGCTCGTTTTTTGATAATATTCACGTATATTCATATTCTGCTCTTTTCCTCACCCCTTACAAGAAAGTTTGCCGCCTTAAGCGAACATTAATTAGCAGTACTACAAGCCGCCCGTCTTTCACTTAATAAAGTGCATTGAAGTTGTTATCATATTACTTTATTCGCTTTAATATGATCTATTCCCTTTTTAATGAAGGGCAATTCCCAACATGGTTCATATAAAAAAGGACTCCGAATACGGAATCCTTTTACATCATTCTATAAAATCCTAAAAATTAAGGGGAACCTGTAATCCGTTCCTTCATAGGCCCTTACAGCAGCAATGATGGTGAATACGACTAAAGCTATCCCGATAACCGGCAATAGCAAGAATCCAATCAATACTATAGTAAGTATCCCTGCAACTATTGAATATACAGTGTAGGAAATGAAAAAATTCAGGTATTCCCTTCCATGATAATCCACAAATTGTGACGAGTCCTTTTTCAATAACCAAATCACTAAAGGACCGATAAATGCTGTAAAAAAGCTGATTACATAAATAAGGGCAGCAAACACTTTCTCATCTTTAGTAGGCATAGTGTCTTCTCCTCCTCTCTCATATTAATAATTACGAATCAGTTGAAAAATAGTTTCATTTTCCTTTCATTATATTCGAAAAAAGTAAAAATGGACTGCCTTTTCTTCATGAAACCCCATTGGCAATACATTTAACGAAAAATCCGAACATGTTCATCCGTCTTGTGCATACAGATTAAATAATGGATTGTCCCATACCTTCTAGAATGGAGTGATGTTTTTTTGCTGAACGATTTTCAAGCCTTCATCCTTGGAATCATTCAAGGCTTGACTGAGTTTTTACCTATTTCAAGTACTGGACATTTATATTTAGGACGGCATATATTCCATCTTGACGAGGCCGGCATTTTTCTTGATACCATGCTCCATATCGGTACATTGCTGGCATTATTGGTCGTCTACAAGAATGACATTATTTCGGTTTTGAAAAACCCTTTCTCCAAAATGACTCTGCTTCTCATTGCAGGGACGATCCCTGCAGTGATTGCCGGCATTTTACTTGGGGATTGGTTTGATGGCCTTTCAAAAACAGGGGTGACCATTGGCTGGGAATTTTTAGTGACCGGGCTGATTTTATGGGTAGCGGACGGTGTAAAAAAAGGTGGCAAGTCAATTAATGAAATTTCCATTAAGGATGCCCTGATCATCGGTACTTTCCAAGCTGCCGCCATCATGCCTGCTCTTTCGCGTTCCGGCCTAACGATAGCCGCAGGGCTCTTCTGCAGGCTTGATAGGGCCACGGCAGCTTATTTTTCCTTCTTGCTTTCAATTCCAGCCATTACGGGGGGCATTGTATTTCAGATGAAACCAATAATTACAGGAGAAGTTCAACGGCTTCCAGTCACTGCGCTTTTCGTTGGTACCCTAGCCGCAGCAATCTTTGGTTATATTGCTGTAGTATGGATGATTGATTTCTTAAAAAAGCGTTCACTGAAAATATTCTCCATTTATGTATGGGCCCTCGGGGCAATCATTTTATTCATGCAATTCACAGGGAAGTTTTAAAGGAAGCATCAAGTTACCCTTGAAAAATCGGGCGAAGAAATCAGTTTTTCATGAAAAAAAGCAAGCGTTTGCCTTCAAATTTCACCCTTCATAAAAAAGTTGAAATTTGACGAAAAAAAAAGGCAAAAAACCTATTCCCAAACCGATTTTTTTTTAGTATTATACCTTCGTAAGGGTCTTTTGATTTGTATAATTTCTGACAATAAAAATAGGGAAGGCAAATGGTGCGCCACCGGTTTCCGGTTCTAGTGGGTTCGATTCCCACCCCGAAATTTTTTGATGAACGACTTAAAAAATTTCGAGGGTGGGCAGCGACTACGCATAAGAACTGCCCTCAAACGGAGGGACGGAAATGTTAAAAAAGAGAGATTTCACAGATTGTTTTTCTCTTTATGAACAAATGACGCATCCAGATGTCTTCCCTTTCGTGCGCCATAAAGTAGATTCATATGAAGAATATGTTTTCATTACTAAGCAAACGATCGAGGCAGAAGATTCTGGGGAACTCATTTCACGAACAATCTTGGATGAATGGGAAAATCCCATCGGTTGTATTTCTTTATACGATATTGAAGATGGTGCAGGTTTCTTAGGCACATGGCTTGGCAAGCCTTTTCACGGGAAAGGGTATAATGCCATTGCAAAGGACGCTTTCTTTAAAGAGCTTTTTTTCGAGCTCGGTTTGGAAACAGTATTCATGCGTATTCGCAAAAAAAATATTCGCTCGATTAAAGCCGCGGAAAAGCTTCCCTATGCTGTTAATGCCAACGAAACAAGAAAGTCCCTCTATGATCAGATCAATCATGAAGGAGATATCTTCGATTTGTATGAAATCCCGAAAGATTTATACACCTTTCATATCCTTAGACAGCATGATGATGACGAACAGCAGTTACTTGAAGCATAAAACGAAAAGCATTTTAAGATGGCTTTGTTTATCTTTTCATATAATGGTCAGGAGCTTCCAATATTGGAAAGCTCTTTTTTCCATTTTCACAGGATGTTTAGGAAAGATTACTACAATTCCCTATTCATTTCAGGGATATTTTTTTATAATGAATACAATTGACCCATTCCAAAATATATTCAAAGAGTCATTGAAAGGACCTAATCATGAAAAAAACATTTGCTTTTATCGTGCAGCTTATCATGCTGCTCATCATTTGCAAGCTCGGCTATTATTTAGCCCCTTTACTTCATTTACCTATTCCAGGCAACGTCATCGGCATGATTCTGTTATTTAGTTTATTACAGATGAAGGTTATAAAAGTTGAGTGGATCGATCTTACTTCAGGATTTTTGGTAAAGCACCTAGCCTTTTTCTTCATTCCAATTTCAATCAGTTTAATGACCATGGGATGGCTTTTCATTGAATTCGGTTTGCCATTGGCACTTACATTGGGAGTCAGCCTGATATTTGGATTCATCGTTTCGGCTTGGGCTGTTCAAAAGTTATCCAATAGAGGAGAGGTTAAGCGACATGACAGCGCTCATCACAACATATAGCATCTTGATAACCATCCTTTCCTATTACATAGGAAGGAAAATATATGCTAAACATCCATCACCTTTTACTACGCCAGTATTTTTCAGTACGGTTACAATCATTCTCGTACTGCTGATCAGCGGTTTGAACTTCGAAGATTATTCACCGGGAAAAGACATCATCACCTATTTCTTGGGGCCAGCTACCGTTGCTTTGGCCGTACCACTTTATAAAAACAGGAAGATAATCGTTAAATATGCAATGCCGGCAATCAGCGGCATGATTTTTGGTCTTATGGTCACATTGATCATTGCCTTAGCCATTGCTAAAGCATTTTCACTTCCGCAGTTCATACTCCAAGGATTGGCGGTTAAATCAATTACAGTGCCAATCGCAGTAGAAATCACGGAACTTTATGGTGGTAATTCTAATATTTCAGCAGCCTTCGTCATTTTGACTGGGGTGCTGGGTACGATGATCGCTCCAAAAATGATGGATAAATTAAACATTACGATGCCCTTTGCGCGTGGTATCGCATACGGTACGATCGCTCATGGCCTTGGAACGGCTCAAGCCGCTCAGGAAAGTGAGTTTACTGGGGCAGTCGCAGGTGCGGCAATGGCTATTGCAGGTATCCTCATTTCCTGTTTCTTTCCGTTTATAAGTCATTTCCTATAAAAGAACCGCAACGTCAATGACGTTGCGGTTCTTTTATGATTTATCCTTTTGCAGGTCTTCATATAAACGTCTTAGAATATATGATTTATACAGCTCCAGCTTTTTTTTCTCGATTGGATGATAGTTAATCCCTGCGGCTTTTAATTGCTGAATGAACCATCCTTTAGAATATTCATAAGCCATTCTACCCCCTCCTCTGTTCGAAAAAGATATGCTTCAATGAGGGGATTGATACTTATTTTTTTGCAGTCATTACTTCAAGTAATAATTCATACATTTCCGCTGCCGTTTTGAATGGGCGTTTTTGACGCATTTTCTCCTGATAACCTTCCGATTGATTCACTAAATCCGCTAATGTAGCATGAAAGATCCCCTCATTTAGATCCTCTTCTTGAATGACTTTACAAAATCCCTGTTTTTCAAAGCTTGAAGCATTTAAGATTTGATCTCCACGGGATGCATTGGCACTTAGAGGGATAAGCAACATAGGCTTTTGTAAACCTAGGAATTCAAATATTGAATTTGAACCTGCCCTTGATACGACGACATCAGCAGCAGCCAATAGATCGAATAATTCTTCATGTACGAATTCAAAGGGAGCATATCCCCTTTGTTTCAATTCGTTTTTCACATTTCCCTTACCACAAATGTGAATAATTTGGTATTCCTTTAGTAGGGCATCAAGGTTATCTGTAATCAAGTTATTGATTTTTACAGCTCCTAGGCTGCCGCCCATAACGAGTAAAACCGGTTTGTTATTCGTGAATCCACAAAATGCCTTTCCAGCGGAAGGATTTCCCGTAAAAATCCCATCGCGCAATACAGCTCCTAGATACATGGCCTTCTCCTTCGGAAGATCTTTTTCCGTTTCCTGGAAGGTAGTGAAAATCTTCGATGCAAGTGGCATGGCAATTTTATTGGCCAGTCCAGGTGTATAATCCGATTCATGGATTGCAATCGGAATTCTGAGCATTCTGCCTGCCAAAACGACCGGAACGGATACGAATCCACCTTTAGAGAAAATGAAATCCGGCTTGGTCTTTTTTAGGATTTTTCGTGCATCAAAAATCCCTTTTATGACCCGGAAAGGGTCTTTCATATTTTCGACAGAAAGATAACGTCGGAATTTCCCGACTGAAATCGTTTCATAACGGACCTCGGGAAATTCCTTTTCGATGATATTTTTTTCAATGCCTTTTTTTGAACCAATATAAGTAACATCCCAATCATGCTCTAAAAATTCCGGGATGATTGCTGCATTAACAGATACATGACCGGCAGAACCGCCTCCGGTAAATACTATTTTCTTAGTCAATATTTCCACCTTCCAAACTTAAAAAATCACTTTGCATCCATATTACCATATATCCATGCCATTAATAACTTGAAAAAGCAGTAAGTGAACCTTAAAATACCATGATGAATGTAATTATCGATTATTTTTTCCTTTTTTAACATGAATATATTATAATCTTAGTATTCTACAATACTACAAGATACATTGGAGGAGTAATACATTGCAAGAAGTTTCTGAATCTCTCCATCAATTTGATGGAATCGAAGCCTGGACCCAATTAGGAATTTCCATAGGTATTTTTCTAATCTTCCTTTTGCTTCGGAAAGTATTTACTAAATATATATTCAAATTCTTTCTTCGAATGGCAGAAAAACGTAAAGTTGAATTTGCGGCCAACTTAATGCTCGCTATCGAACAGCCGGTAAGATTGCTTATCGTTTTGATTGGTGTTATTATTTCGATGCACTATTTCCCGCTTGACTCGCCTTCGACTGAATTAAGATTGAAAATATACAGATCATTTTTTGTCTTCTTATTCTTTTGGACGATTTTCAATATCAGTTCGATCTTAACTATTTTATTTCCGAAATTAGTAAGTAAATTTGGACTTGAAGTCGATCAAATCGTCATGCCGTTCTTTACGAAAATCATAAAGTTAATCATCATTGCTTTTGGTGCCTCCATTATTGCGGAGGAATGGGGTTTTAATGTCGATGGATTTGTTGCAGGGCTTGGTTTGGGCGGATTGGCTTTCGCTCTTGCTGCTAAAGATACCGTCAGCAATTTTTTCGGGGGTATCGTCATCGTCACCGAAAAACCTTTTACAATAGGGGATTGGATCAAAACTCCAAGTGTGGAGGGAACCATTGAAGACATCACATTCCGAAGTACCAAAGTTCGGACTTTCGCCCAAGCTTTAGTTACGGTTCCAAATGCGACCCTTTCGAATGAACCGATCATTAACTGGTCAAAGATGGGTAAAAGACAGATTGCCTTCCATTTGGATGTGAATGTTACAACGCCAAAAGAAAAATTGGAAAATGTCATTAGAGGCATAGAAAAAATGCTGATTGATCATTCAGAAGTACATCCGGAAACGATTCTTGTTAAGTTTGATGAGTTTAGTCATTCCGGCTTCAACCTTTACCTCTATTTCTTCACGAATGCGACTGACTTTGGAGGATATTTATCAATTAAAGAAGATGTGAACTTTAAAATAATGGAGATATTAGAGCAGGAAGATGTGCAAATTGCCATCCCTTCCCAGGCTTTCATTCTTCAAAAAGATTCAAATATAGAAGCCATGAATGATTTTGAATCCATGCGCGACTGACAAAAAGACTTGCCCTAAAACGGCAAGTCTTTTTCATTTCAAATAAAAGCTTAAAACATCACGCGCTTCTGTGATATAATTCTTTCATTGTGTTGAAAATTTCAAATATTTATATTGAGGTACTTTGATGAACCAGACTTATACTAAATCGCAAAAGATCCGTATGTTATTTTATATATTGATACCTATCCTGATAACTCAAATCGGCCTATATGCCATGACTTTTTTTGATGTAATGATGTCAGGGCAATACAGTACGCAGGACGTTGCTGGCGTCTCGATCGGCAGTTCGCTTTGGACACCCGTGTACACGGGGCTAAGTGGGATATTGATTGCCTTAACGCCGGTGGTTTCACAGCTCGTTGGTTCCAGGCAGTCCAAATCCGTTTCCTATTCTGTGATGCAGGCCATTTATTTAGCTGTCGCTTTAGCCTTGGTCATTTTAATCATTGGGGCGTTTTCATTGAATCCCATATTGAATGCCATGGATCTTGAAGATAATGTCCACCGGGTGGCGCATGATTATTTGATCGCCCTTTCTATCGGGATCATTCCTTTATTCGTTTATAATGCGTTGAGGTCATTCATAGATGCACTCGGGCAGACGAGGATCTCCATGATCATTACCTTGTGTGCACTTCCAATTAACGTCATATTTAATTACCTGTTAATATACGGGAAGTTTGGATTCCCGGAACTTGGAGGAGTCGGTTCCGGATACGCTACTGCCATTACTTATTGGTTAATTGCACTGGTTGCCATCATTGTAGTGGTGAAAATCAACCCATTTTCGACATATAAGGTTTTCAATGAATTTTTCCGGGTTTCCTGGAAAGAATGGCGTGCCCTATTATTGATTGGGGTGCCTATCGGTCTGGCCATCTTTTTTGAAACTAGCATTTTTTCGGCCGTTACCCTTTTGATGAGTAAGTATGATACCGTGACAATTGCTTCTCATCAGATTGCCATGAATTTTGCGTCACTGCTTTATATGATGCCGCTAAGTATATCCATGGCATTGACGATCGTCATTGGATTCGAAATTGGGGCATCCCGTTATAAAGATGCCAAAGAGTACAGCTGGATTGGCATCTCGATGGCATTGACGATGTCGCTCGTTTTGTCGACCATCCTATTCCTCTTCCGCGAACCTGTCGCCTCTGTTTACACTAAAGATCATGAGGTAATGATGCTGACATCACATTTTTTAATCTATGCCATCTTCTTTCAGATATCAGATGCCCTGCAGGCACCTATACAGGGTATATTGCGTGGATATAAAGATGTAAATGTCACGTTTGCGATGTCCCTTGTCTCATATTGGATTCTTGGGCTTCCCGTTGGCTATTTCTTTGCACAGTATACGGATATGGGGGCCTTTGGGTATTGGATCGGCTTAATTTCCGGCTTGGCCCTCGGAGCGATAGGGTTGGCTGCTCGTTTAAGGTTCATACAGCAAGTAAAGTATAAAAAAATGGCATAAAAAAGAGTGGGGCTGGATTACACCGGCCCCACCTTTTTACCCTAAACCACTAGGCTTTATATAATTTCCCAAGAACATCCTTAGCTCCTGTTACCGGTATGACGCTACCGGTAATGAAATCTGATTTTTCATCACATAGGAACGTGATGACCCTCGCTATATCCTCCCCTGTACCTGGTCTTCCGACTGGAACCGTATCATCCTTTTCTCCTCTTGCGACCCTAATTTCCTCTTCTTTCCAATCACCTATGATATCTCCAGGACAGACCATATTCACGGTGATCCCATGTTTAGCTTCTTCGGCAGCCAAAGTTCTAGTTAAGGAGGTCAACCCGCTCTTTGCAGCGGCAAAAGCAGAACGATATATCCAGCCTGGTGCAGTTTCACACCTCTCAAACCCTAAAGTGATGACTCTGCCCCATCTTCTACTGCGCATTTGCGGAATAAGCTTCTTGGCAAAATAGAAAAAACCATTTAAATTTCCATCCATGATGTACTTCCATTCATCACTGTCATATTCAGACATGGGCTTGCGATCATGCATATAAGGCCCTGCGTTATGAATGAAGATATCAACATGGCCAAAAGCCTCCAAGACCAACTGCAAAATATTTCGGCAATCTTTCTCACTCGACGAGTCACCTTGAATCGCAAGTGCCTTTACATTGTACTTTTCCTGCAATTCATCCACTAATGCTAAGGCTGCCTTGTTACTTTTTCGATAAGTAATGATAATGGACATACCATTATCCGCAAGTGAAATTGCCATCCTTTTGCCGATTCCCGTTGCTCCACCAGTAATAAAAGCTACTTTTTCATCCACAGGATTACCCTCTTTATCTAATGGATTTTACTTAATTATACATAAGTTTGACCCGTTTTCTATAATTTAGTAATTATAAAAACGAACCTATAGGCTTTAGCCTGCATAAAATATAAGAAATAAACCTGTCAGCCAATAAGCAGGAGAGAGGAATTCAATATGTTTCCCTGGAATTCACTTTTTTCTTTAAAAAATAACCCGAACCAAAAGGACTTCATGAAAAATATGCAGCAAAGTGATGTACAATCGTTCATTGAAAAAGTATTTTCACAGGTCATCCCTGACAATATGCAAGGTATGATGAACCATAGTGAAGGCGGGGCACAAAAAGAACATGCCAAATCCGAACATCCTTTACATGCAGATGTTTTTGAAACCCATTTAAATGTCTTTGTAAGAATTCCCATAGAAGATGAATCTTGGCTAAAGAAAATGAAACTTTACCATACCTCTAACCAATCCATCATTGAGGGGATTCCAGAGGAGTCAGATCGGCATGTCATAACGCTGCCCGCTCTTGTTAAGAAAAAAGGGGCATCTGCCCAATATAAAGAATCAACATTGGAAATACGCCTTCAAAAAAGTTTCAATACCCAGTATTCAGAAATCGATGTATCCGAGATTTGATTTGGCTTCAAGGGACCACACTAATTTTCTGGTGCGGTCCTTCTTTCTCTTGTTGCCAACAACCACTAGTCCATACAATTAGGTTTCGGCACATTACAAAAATCAATGGCACAAATCATGCCATTCCATTAGAAGTAATTGATCAATTGCGTGCAAAAAAAGCACACCCCATGTTAATGGGATGCACTCTTCTATTAATCTATTATTTTCCGATGAATTGTTGAGTCCAGTAGTTACCAGATGCTACGTAACCTACTCCAATATGAGTAAAGCTAGGATTCATGATGTTTTCACGGTGTCCTTCGCTATTCATCCAAGCTTGTACCACTTCTTCAGGTGTTTGTTGACCTTGTGCGATGTTTTCGCCAGCTGATGTATAGCTGATTCCGAATTGTTTCATCATATCGAATGGTGAGCCGTAAGTTGGGCTATTGTGATCAAAGTAATTTTTATCTTTCATGTCTTGAGACTTGATACGGGCAACTTTGCTCAACTTAGTGTCGATTTTAAGTGCTGCCAAACCTTGTTTTTCACGTTCTGCATTCGTTAATTTAACAACTTCTTGTTCATAAGCACTTAATTCAGAGCTTGTCTCTGCTTTTTTATCAGTAGATTTATCAGGTGTTACTTCTGGTGCTTCAGGTTTTGCTTCAGGTTTTGCTTCAGGTTTTGCTTGGTTCGTTGTTCCAACTTCTTGAACTGGTGTTTGAACTGGTGTTTGTTGTGCCTGTGCTGCAGGTAATGTGAAATTGTATTTAGTTAAGTATTGGTTAAGGACATTTTGCATATCCTCTTTATTCATAGTTTGATAAGTTACTTGTTTTACAGTATCACAGTTGGCTGCTTCTGCTTGGTTAACTCCTACTCCTGTGAATATAATAGCTGCAGCTGCTGCTGCTGACATAAACATTTTCTTTTTCATTCGTATTTCCTCCTGTGATGTTCATTTTGTGTTGTGTTTTGCTTCTGGAATTATCATATCATGCATTTTTCGTAATATATGCACCATCAATTTCCATCAAATTCACAGGATGCGAATGAGAAAATATTTTTATCCAAGTTTCAGAGAAGTCTTGCAAAAATGCTTTAACTATCTATGTTTCTGTAAGTAGTATAAATACCCATATTTTCCTAGCCACTCCTTGTCAATGGTAGTTACATAGAACCATTTCCATGGAATACTAATAACTTTTCGTTGACATATCGTTTCCAAGCTACTTATTATGACTTTCATTACTTTTATGTTACATTTTTTTCGTTTTAAATTCGACATTAGACTTCATCATTCACCCCTATCCCCCCATGAGGATTTTACAAATAAAAAAACAATCCGGATTCCACCGAATTGTTTTGGTTTGGATTTTGCATTCATCATTTCATTTCATCATCATTCATCTCGTCCATATCCTTTTTTCCACCATTTTGTTCAGGAGGGCTTGGTTTGCCTATGACGAATTTTTCCTTTGGCATGTTGTGCATATCCCTTGCTGTTACGTGGGCATATACATAATAGGTTCCTTCTTCTTCAAAAGTCTTTTCCAATTCATAAATGCCGTTTTCTTTATGTTTTGCAGGAATCTTTTCATGGTCTTTGCTATTTGCAAGCCAAATTTCAAAGCTGACATCATCCGCATCTGTCACTTCTTCATCCCCATAAGTAACTTTTGCCTGAAACTTCACAGGCTCATTCACTTTGCCATGAATTGGATCGACAGCTAAATCGACATTCAACATTTTCGGAATTTCCTCTTCCTTGCCGCATCCAGCCAATAAAATTAACGTCATGCAAAATAACATGATTCTTTTCATTTTTGAACGTATCCCCTTTTTATGAATTCAATTCTTCTCCTATTATAGGTAGCACTACCCTGACTTTTGTTCCTATTTTTTCTTTACTTTCTATTTCGATATTGCCATTTTGCAATTCCACCAATTTTTTGACGATGGACAGCCCAAGCCCTGACCCGCCATCAAAACGGCTGCGTGCTTTGTTCACCCGGTAAAAGCGATTCATTACATATGGTAGATCCGCTTCAGGAATCCCATTACCCGTGTCAGTAACCACCAGTTCGCAATTTTCTTTATGCTGAATCAAGGTAATATTGATTGATCCTCCAGGCTCCGTATACTGAATGGCATTGTCAAAAATGTTATGTAAGATTTGTTCCATCCTGCCTTCATCCCCAATAATAATCGGGTCCGGATCCAGATCAATTTGCAAGTCCAATTGCTTTTCTTTTATTATAGGTTCATAAATCACAAGCACATCTTCAATGAATTGAGCAAAGGCAATCGGGGTTTTAAATAACATGAGTGGATCACTATCCATTTTTGATAAATCCATCAAATCTCCTACAAGCCGCTGCAGCCTAAGAGCTTCCCTTGAAATTAGTTGAAGGTATTTACGTTCCTCTTCATCATTTTTCACTACACCATCCAAAATGGCCTGCGTGTATCCCTTTACGTAACTAAGCGGGGTTCTAAGCTCATGTGCAACATTTTCAAGAAACTCTTTTTTTCTTTCTTCTTCCAAATGGATGGAGTTAGCCATATCATTAAAGGCTTTTGCCAGTTTACCTATTTCATCATGACTCCTTACCTGAACCTGTATGTCATAATTGCCCTCTGAGACTCGATGGGCAGCAGTCTCGATGTCCTTGATTGGACTGATTAGCTTTTTCAACCATTTCGTAGTAAAAAAAATCGCGACAATCAAGAATAAAAGAACCGCTGCCATCCACTTTGCAGCAAATTCCTTAAGCAAGACCGTAATAGAATCCACTGGAATATACGTATAGATGATGCCTTCGAGGCGATCTCCGTCAATCAGGGGTATGATGGCCGCTACGATGTTCTTTTTAAACCTTTTCTCGTACCCCTCTTTTTCAACGGCTTTCCCGTCTAAAAGCATTTGCCGTTCCTCTTCAGAAATGAGGGTGTCATAATTGATTTCAAAAGGGAGACAGGCACTCAATTCCCTGGGATTGCTGACGACAAAGACCTCGCTGTCATTCTTACTGTTAAACCATTCAACTTTTTGCTTGAAGTCTTCACTGATTTCACCGCCGGTATAATCCTCACCAAGCAATGACGCTTCATTGACTAAATCTGTTTTAAGCTTCTCCACATAAAGGTTTTTATAATAATATTGGGAAAGGGAGTAAGCGAACAGCACGGACAGGATGATGGCGGTGATGATGGTAAGCCATAATTTAAAAGAGAGGGACCTCCATTTATTAATCATTTCTTTTCCTCTATCTTATACCCGATTCCCCAGACGGTTTGAATGTAATCGGCCGCGCTTAATTTCATTCGTAAAGTTTTGATATGGGTATCCACGGTACGTAAAGACCCCCCATACTCCCCGCTCCATACATTTTCAAGCAGTTGTTCACGGCTAAGTGCCTGACTTTTATGACGCATGAGGAATAAGAGCAACTCGAATTCTTTCAAGGTTAAATTGATAGGGGTCCCTTCCACCAAAACCGTTCTGGATTGTAAGTTTAAGCTAATTTTACCGAATCGCACTTGGTTTAGATCCTCTTCTTTCAATGATAGTTTGCCTGTCCTTCGCAATACCGCTTCGACCCTAGCGACCAATTCTCCTGGATTGAACGGTTTGACGATATAATCGTCCCCGCCGAGCTTCAGCCCTTTCACCATATCCCACTCTTCACCTTTCGCACTGACAAATATTACAGGGATCTCCCAATTATCACGAATCTTTTCACATACCGAGAAACCGTCCATACCTGGCATCATGATATCCAGTAGGATTAAATCCACTTCATGTGTTTCAACCATACTAATGGCTTCTTTTCCATTCGTAGCTTGAAGGCATCGATAACCTGAGTTCAGCAAATACATTTCAACTAGATTCCGCATATCCTCTTCATCATCCACGACTAAAATGGTGTAAACATGCATGTCAACTACTCCCTCAACATCAATTGGAATGGACCTTCGCCGACTTTGATCGTTTTTTTAACATCGACTGTTCCAGCATCCACTACATACACTTCATCACTATCATATCCAGCTACGACCACATCTTCGTTAAAGTTTGCCATTTCAAAAGGGTTGACGCCGACCACCTTGCTTTTCACTTCCTCATATTGATCATTCAATTTATATAAGGAGCTTGTGCCATGACTAAGGACAAAAATGCCTTCAGCATTCTCCAGGAACTTTATCGGCATGGTGGGAGCCTTCAACTTTTTCTTCAACTCTCCCGTTTTTGCCGAATAAATATATAGATCTTCTTCCACTTGATCTCCATGACCGTGTCCTCCGATCCATATTTCATCCTTTTCTTCCCTCAATAATGAGCCAGTGCTGGAACTATGTATGGGAAATTCGAATTCAACCTTTTTCGTTTCAAGATTTATCACTGAACATTTGGTATCCCCAAAATTAATTACATACAAGCGATTCGCTTGCACACCCTGAAGAACGGTCAAAGGGCTTTTACCGACACTGACTATATCCTGTTCCTCACCTTCATCATTTAAAAAATAAATGGAGTGATTCGATTGATTGACTGCCACGATGCTTTTTCCATCATGTAATAACTGCATATTGACGATCCCTTTCCCAATTTCCCAACTGTTTATCAGTTTTCCTTCTGATAAAGAGTACACTTGGACTTTCTCCATATCCTTTCCATAAAGCAAGATAGTATCTTTGTCTGCCAGGAGCAGGGCTCCGGTAAATGGTTCTGAAATATCCCATTTGGCAAATGGATGATAGTTTTCATCTATGAAAGTCAGGGAGGTATCCTTGATATTGACTGTCGCCAAGAAAGATTTACTTTTATTTATTTTTGTAAATGTATTACTGCCATTACACCCAGTAAGCAGTAAGATGGCAAGAAAAAGCCCAATGCCCCACTTCATATTTTAAGCTCCTTATTCATTAAATATCTATTTTTTTAAAATTTTAACAATGATTTGTGAAAAAAGTATGAAGCGGAAAAGAATATTCTCTAAACAAGCATCCGTATCACAACTGGAATCATAACCTTTCCAATTCAGTGACATAGGATATGACGATCGCGTTTTTCATTTCTTCTGAAAGCGCAGAACCCATCACGCGTTTAATACAGAGGTAAAACTTTTCCAGTACTGGTTTCCGGGCACGGGGGTGTGCATTTTCATCTAAAAGCTCGCGGCGAATTAGTTCCGATAATACTTCCCTTCCACCTCCATCCGGCACCTTACGATTATTCCATAAACTTAAATAAGCCTCCAGTACTGCTTCTTGCCTGACATTATCTTTCATATTATCCCTTCCATCCATCACTAATTTATACATATTATTAATCAAGTTTGTAAAGACTAACTTAATATTACGATTACGCAATAAAAAATTCATAAAAAGGAGTGAGTAAATTGTCTCAAGTATACCGCTGTCCGAATTGCCGGACAAATAAATCTCGCTTCAATCTCATTAAGCAAGTATCAACCCCCATTAAAAAGGATCCGCAATCCGGTGAGATCGTTGAACAATATTCGAACGATTCGCTTCAGCCTTTCCATCTAGCATATAATGGTCCAGAAATTCGGGTGCAATGTGCTGCGTGCGGATTAATTGAAGACGAAAAGACATTTGCCGCCTTTGGATTGCAACAATGAAAATGGTCAGACCCATTTATGGTCTGACCATTTTTTCAATCTTTTCCCACCGACATTTTAGCTGCGGTCTATGGCAATTGGAATGAATTTTCCATCCCCATATCCATCATCCAATAATGCATTCTCGATTTCAATGGCCTTTTCCCTAAATCTTCATCTAGATTTTTCATCGAATTCGGATAATCATTCTTATTCCATGGCAATATTACCGCCTCCTTGATAAGAAAGTCTCCTTTTATGTTTCTCTTTAATGGACGGCAGACGTTTATTGGGCCGCTTTCGCTTCCAAAGCCTTCAACTGGCCGATGATAATTTCCCTATCCAACTTTTCACCGATAATGACGATATTCAATGGCATTTTCATCATTTCATTCATATACATCGGCATTCCGTATGAGTATTGGAATAAATGGGGGAGTTGTGAATGTGTAAAGGAAATGTATCCTTTCATTCGATAGACCGTTTCCGGAAGGCCCCTAAGCCAATCTTCAAAGTCAGTTTGTGCCACGGCACCCTCAAATGTGTGGACCACTGCAGTTAAATGCAAATGGTCGTGTACATCAAGCTTTTGATGGCCATTTTGCCGTTTTCTTTGCATCTGCTGCAACGATATCAAGGAAATGGCCGCATACTCCGTCAATAAACAAACAGCATCGGTGTTAAGCGCCTGTATCGAATATATCAGCTGTGCGGCCTCCATCTCACTTACAAGGTCCACTTTATTCAATAATATGAAATCCGCATGGTGGATTTGCTCAGCAAGCAACTGCCGAAGCTGCGGAGACAGTTCTTCCCGATCGCGCCACCGTAGTAAATCGACGACCGTTATAATCCCTTTATAATCCAGTCTTTTGGCGAAAAGCGGCGACATGATGCCATCCAATACTTCAACTGGATGGGCTGCGCCCGTCGTTTCAATATAAACGGCGTCCAGGTTGTTTTCAGTTAGCAATTCATGAAGCTGAACCTCCAGCTTATCCTGAATGGTGCAGCAAATGCACCCGTCAAACAACTCCTTCAATGGCACTTCATCACCAATCAGGCCGCTGTCCACCGATACACTGCCGAGCTCATTCAAAAGGACGGCCACTTTCCTATTTGCTTCACTTTCCTGTTTTAATATATTTCGTAGAAGCGTCGTTTTCCCGCTGCCGAGAAATCCTCCTAATATGTAAACTTCGGTTGTTTTCATTTGTATCTGCTCCCATGATCCTGTAAAATTCGATTCCGTTAAATTTTATCATACTTATCTTTTAAAAGCACTTGCCCGAACCACATAAAAAACCAGCCCGTAAGCTGGTTTTTCGACAATGATTCATGCTTGAACTTCGTCTTTTTCGTAAATCGGCACCCATCCTGCCGCTGTAACGAAAATACGGACAGCTACAGTTTTTCTATCTTCTGCCAGCGTGAAATAATGCCGTGTGGATTCTGGTACACTAATAAGATCTCCTGGATTAAGCCGTACATCAAACCACTGCTTATCCCTGCCCTCAATGGCAAAAATACTGGTTCCGCCTGCTATGAAACGCACTTCATCATCTTCATGGTGGTGTTCCTGCTTAAAGTTTTCAAGCATTTGATCCAAGTTTGGATTTGCATCGGATAATGTGATGATATCTTGAGCTTTATAGCCTCTTCTTTCGGAAATTTCCGCTATCTCAGATTTGAAAGTTAAAAGGATTTCCTCTTTGTCAGCATCTGTCAGATCGTATTTTTCCACAAGATGGGCCGGTAATTTCGAAATGTCCCATTGTTCATAAATAACCCCTTGTGTTTCTAAAAAGCCTTTTACCTGTTCACCGTTTTCAATAACCTCGTTTGTTTCATGGAACCTAATCATCGCCATCATTCATCCTCCTCTAGGATCTTTTATCTTAAAGAACCTGCAAACGCCTTTTGTTGATTAAGCAACAGTTGATATTGAAATAAAAATTCGCAAGCTTCAAGTATTCTTTTTGCTTCGAGTCCGCTTATACCCCAGACCGTAATTCCATGATTGCGGATCAGCACGGCGCCAGAGTCTTCTTCGACATGTTGCTTGAACTTATCGGATAACTGTTGAATGTCAGCGTGATTATATATTATTGGAATCCGAAGCTCTGAATCTTCATCCCACCGTCCGGTCGCTTTTATGATTTCATGATTATGAAAAGAAACCTGACCTTCATCTCCGTACAATTCGGATATCACATTATTTTCAACTGTATGGACATGGAGTACACAGTTCGCATTGGTTTTCCCGTAAATAACGGTATGAAGCAAAGTTTCGGCCGATGGCCTTAGCTCCGTTTCTTCAACTGGTTTTCCTTTTAAATCCACCAATAAAAAGTCCGAATCCGATTGCTTCCTTTTATCCTTACCGCTTGCCGAAATATAAAAGAAAGGACTTTTGGGCTCGCGGATGGACAAGTTCCCGCTTGTTCCCATAAACCAATCCCTTTGGGCCAGTTCAGCTTTAATATCGGCTAGCTCCAGCCATTCTTCAGTATGTGTGTTCACGCCTTTACCTCCTCCCGCCGCTTTAAAATATCAATTACATCATAAAACGTCTCAAAACCTTGATGAGGAATCCCTTCTCTATCACAATTCTCAAGCAGCATGTCACGGGCTATGACAAAATCGGCCTGTTTTGCCGCTTCAAAATCCGTTACTGAATCTCCAATAACGAGCTTAAAATCACCCGCACTCGCAATTCCCCTCATAATTGATGGCTTACAGCAACCGCAATCCTTATTACATTGGTCATCACAAGCGTGGGGCCACTCAATATAAATCTTTTCCTTATTGAAAAATGCATTGTTGCAATAAACGGAATCTGCTGGCAAGATATCATTAAAAAGAGGTGCAATGAAAAAATCCATGCCTCCACTTACAATATATAAAGGGATGTTGGCTTTTTTCGTATACTCAACGAATTCATTAAATCCTGGACGAATGCCGGCCGTCTCGCATACATATTGAATGATGTCATCCTTCAAGCCACTATCAAGCAAGGAAAACATATCACCGACCCCTGAAGATATACTGATTTTTTGCTGAAGGACATCGTCTTTCAACTTTTCCCACTCCGGTGGCGCAAATTTTTTCATGATAGAAATGATATTATCTATGTTGGTGATCGTTCCATCGAAATCGCAAAAGATGATCGGTTTCATTATTTCTTACAAGCCTCCCCATAAAACAAGAGCTTTTTTTAGTCCTTCTTCCTCAGCCGCCGCTTCTGATAGGTCCTTTCCTGCTAGTACGGCTTCAACAGCAGAACGGAAAGCCTTGGCCCCGCCCTCTGCTCCGTCAGGGTGTCCGTGAATTCCACCTCCGGCATTAATGACACTGTCCAGCCCAAAATCCTTGATCAGGTCGGGAACCATGCCTGGATGAATGCCTGCAGAAGGTACAGGGAAGGCCTTTTTCCATGAAAATTCATCTTTTGTAAGAGCTTCAGCAATCGCTAATGTTTCCTTTTTTTCAAGTGCGACATTTCCATAAGGTGATGGGAACAAGGATAAATCCGCTCCTGATAACCTCACTAATTTACCAAGCAATAATGGATAGCCTATCCCATAAAATGATGAAGATGCCAATGCCCCGCTATATGCGGGGTGCGCCATGATCGGTAGTTTGATATGATCATGTTCACTTAAGGCTTGCAATACATCCAAACCATATGTATGAACGTTGAACAATAAAGCATCTGCCCCTGCTTCAGCCGCTTGCTTCGCCTTATCCAATAAATCAAATGTTTTCCCTGATAGATTGACAGCATATAAAGTTCGGTGGCCAGTCGTTTCAAAGACTTCATTCAAAATTCTTTTTCCCGTTTTTATTCTATCGAAAAATGGAGTCTGTTCCTGGTCAAAGAGAATCTCATCATCTTTAACTAGGTCAACACCTCCTACCGCTTGTTGCTTCAGTTGCTCATTATGGAAGGTTAGATCCCTTCCCAATACACCTTTAAAGATGCTCATCACCAGGGGCCTGTTAAATACCTCAATCTTTTCCCTTATGCCTGTAATGCCAAATTGCGGTCCCGGGAACGCTTTTTGAATAGCACCGACAAAATCCAGGTCGATCAGTTTTATTTCACCGTCCAATGAAAGTTTGCCGAAGACCGTCGTAAGGATTGCAGGTAAATCATTAGAGAAATTCCCAGCCGGATAGGCAATTTTAATTAGCGAACGGTACACTTTACGATTAAAGTAGCCGTTTGCCCTCTCTTCTTCAGATAGTGGCGTTACGGATACTACACGTCCCTTATGCTTTTCCAGTTGCTTCTGGACCAATTGGGGCAGGTCCGTCCATGTCCCCACAGTCAAACCTAAGGCAATGCTCTCTGCTTTTTTCTCATGATTTCCATTAAAGTCATGAATTAAATAAGTAGCGACTATCTCGCTCATCTGATCACTCCTATTACACGTTAGTAAACTCTCGAAGTCATTAACCTGGCATTGCTCTAAATGGCAAAAGCCCCTTCATATAAGAAGAGGCTTAAAAAGCCATCTTCTTATCCCCCAGCCATTGGCTGCAAGAATTAGCACCGTGCCTTGTGGATTTCATTAAAAATCCGGCGAAGAATTCCGCCCCATTTTACAATGGAATTACGGTCGGTTGCTGGGCTTCATAGGGCTAGTCCCTCCACCTGCTCAAAATAAGAAAACGCTGATATATAGTTACAAGTATCGAAAGATTTAGAATTTATTTTGTATTCTGACAGGTATTCCATACTTTGTCAATACGTTTTTAACCATTTAACGGTGGGATACATTGGATACCTCAATCCTTCGTTAAAACAAGTTTAGTGTGCGAATTCGTTCCACAGCCTCTTTTAACCGCTCTTCCGAAGTCAGAAGCCCTACCCTTACGTAACCCTCGCCAAATTCACCGAATCCATTTCCTGCGGCAACAGCTACGTGGGCATGCGTTAATAAATAGTCTGCAAAACTCTCTGACGTAAAACCTTTTGGTACCTTGAGCCAGGCAAAAAACGATGCTTCAGGAGCTTTGACTTCCCAGCCGATTGCCCTTAATCCCTCAATGAAAACATTCCTGCGCCCCTCATACATCTTCACTAATTCCTCTACACAGCTCTGCGAGTCAAGCAATGCACTTGCCGCTGCTTCCTGTATCGCCGGGAAGAGACTCACATAAAGATGGTCTTGTAATAGTTCAAGAGCCTCTATGACACTTTTATTCCCCATTGCGAAGCCAACTCTCCACCCTGCCATATTGTATGTTTTCGATAGTGTGTATATTTCTATTCCTACATCCTTCGCTCCCTTTGCCTGGAGAAAGCTTGTCGGTTTTTTTCCGTCGAACCCTATCGCTCCATAAGCGAAATCGTGGACCACACAAATTGAATGCTCTCTTGCGTGGGAGACGGTTTCATCAAAAAAACTTTCAGTTGCAGAAGCACCAGTGGGGTTATTCGGATAGTTCAAGAACATCATTTTGGCTTTATCAAGCACGTCTTTATGTATAACTTTGTAATTCGGAAGAAAACCATTTTCTTCTGTCAAGGGCATGAATTCGGTTTTTGCCTGGGCTAACACTACACCTGAAAGATAATCCGGATAGCCGGGATCAGGAACCAGGATCGTATCACCTGGATTTAATAAACACTGCGGCAGTTCGACAAGACCTGCCTTTCCTCCAAAGAGAATCGCCACTTCACTATTTGGATCCAGCTTGACTCCATATTCACGTTCATAAAAGACGGCAGCGGCATCCTTTAAATATTGATGTCCCCGGAATGGTGAATATTTATGATTAATCGATCTTTCAGCAGCAGTCTGTAAACTTTTCACGATATGTTCAGGCGTAGGTTGATCAGGATTTCCCTGGCCTAAATTAATGACATCATGTCCTTGCGCCGTAATCGCATTGACTTTTGCGACAAGTGAGGCAAAAAACTGCTTTGGCAGGTCCTGAAGCTTTCCGGATTTTTCGAATTGCAACATTTATACACCTTCTCTGAAATTTCTTGAAATTATAGTCACAAATGATATATGTTTATCATAGTCTTGTAAAGCATTTTTTACATGTGGGGGTTTTAAACGATGAAGTGGAAAATAGCCTGTATTCAAATGGATATAGCATTCGGGCAACCGGATATCAATTTTCAGGTTGCTGAACAATGGTTGGAAGAAGCAGCACGGTCAGAACCCGATATCGTCATTTTACCAGAGCTTTGGACAACTGGATACGACTTGACCAGGTTAAATGAGATTGCTGATCAAGAGGCGGAAAAAACGATTGAATTCCTTAAAACACAGGCAAGGAAACACGAGATTCACATCGTAGGCGGTTCCATTGCCAAAAAAACGAGCAAGGGTATCTATAACACCATGATCATCATCAATAAGGATGGAAAACTCATTAAAGAGTATGATAAGCTTCACTTATTTCAATTGATGGATGAACATCGCTACCTGCAGCCAGGTGAAAAAAAAGGTTTATTCACTCTTGATGAAAAAATATGTGCTGGATTCATTTGTTATGACATCCGCTTCCCGGAATGGCAGCGAGCCCATGCTGTTCAAGGTGCCGAAGTTCTATTCGTAACCGCAGAATGGCCTAAGCCCAGACTCGATCACTGGAGAGCCTTATTGATTAGTCGTGCCATCGAGAACCAAGCCTATGTTGTAGCCGTTAATCGTTCAGGTTCGGATATCAATAATATATTTGCTGGTCATTCCTTGATTATTGATCCATGGGGAGTTATCGTAAGTGAAGCGGGAGAAGAAAACGAACTATTGACAGGCACCTTGGACTTCACTAAAGTTACGGAAGCACGTAACAAAATACCTGTATTCGAAGATCGCCGGCCGGACTTTTATTAATTTCCCCATTGACAAACTATTTAAAAAGTTGATATTATTTTCCCGAAGATTAAAATTTCAGAATACATATACTCTTATCAAGAGCAGGCTGAGGGATAAAGGCCCTATGAAGCCCAGCAACCGACTGTAATACCATTGTGAAATGGGGCGGATCCACCGCCGGATTATAAAATCCACAGAGCACGGTGCTAATTCCACCAGAATTCATTTTTCTGGGAGATGAGAGGTCCGAAGCCAAAACTTCTGCCTCTTTCTATATGAAAGAGGCTTTTTTATTCTTATTTTGAACCTGGAGGGAAAAAAATGACTCAAAACCATTCGAATTTTAAAAGATTGACAAACGAAACAGCTATAACCTTTGCAAAAAAACTTGGGTTGGTCAATGCGGATGCCAGTTTAAACTGTAAAGAAATCGGAGATGGTAACTTAAATTATGTTTTTCATATTACAGAAACTGATACAAATAAAGGAATAATAATCAAACAGGCTGTCCCATATGCCAAGGTAATTGGCGAAAGCTGGCCGCTGACATTGAAAAGGGCTGCCATTGAAGCGAATGCACTTATTCATTTCAAAAGCTATTGCCCCGAATTCGTACCGCAAGTCTATTATTCGGATGAACAGCTTGCGATCACAGTCATGGAAGATTTATCGCACTTGAAAATCGTTAGAACAGGATTAATCGATGGTGATCCATATCCATTGCTTTCACAGCATATCGGTGAGTATGTAGCGAAGACGGCATTTTATACATCCGATTATCATTTAGAACCCTCTGCGAAAAAAGAAGTGGCCCGACACTTCACGAATCCGGAGCTTTGCAGAATCACTGAAGTCTACATTTTCACGGATCCTTTTTTCGAGGAGCTCCCCGGAGATTTCGAGGTGGAATTGACTGATGCCGCCAAAAGTATTTGGAATGATCAAGATGTGATACTTGAAGTCGCCAAGCTGAAACAAAGCTTTGAAACCGAGCAGGAATCCTTGCTTCATGGAGATTTACATACAGGAAGTATATTTGCAAGTGAAACTGAAACAAAGGTTATTGATGCAGAATTTGCTTTTTATGGCCCAGTTGGTTTTGACCTAGGTCAATACACAGCCAACCTTCTTTTTCAGGCAGTCACACGTAATGGCCCTGGAAAGGAAGAGATTTTCACACACCTCCATCAATTTTGGAATGCCTTTGAAGAAGCATATACTGAACTATGGAACACCCAAAATATAAGCCCATTCCGCAATGTGAAGGGTTATCTACCTTATTTACTGGCTAAATTCAAAAGGGACGCATTCGGTTTTGCCGGATGCGAATTGATTCGGCGAACCATTGGCCTTTCCCATGTTGCCGATCTAAATGTCATTGAAGATAAAGAATCTAGGATCGCTGCGAAAACGACAACATTGAAGATTGGTGCTTTTTTAATTAAAAAACGGGAAGAATTGGATGTTCCAGCTGTCATTGATGCGTTGAAAAACCATACACTTCCATTTTATTCAACCCTTTAAAAGGAGACCTGTACATGACGACACTAGCACCCTTACCATATTCAGTCCAATGGGATGATACCCATATTACATTATTAAATCAACAGGCCCTGCCTTCCTTAACTGAATTCATTGAACTTCATTCAGTTGATGATGTATACGACAGCATTTTGACATTAAAGGTACGCGGCGCCCCAGCAATCGGACTGACGGCAGCATTTGGCGTTGCACTTGGTGCCAAACAGGAAACAACCACTGAATTAGGGGAATTCAAGAAGAATGTAACGGGGCATATTGAAAAGCTCGCCTCTTCCAGGCCTACTGCGGTCAACCTTTTTTGGGCATTACGGAGGATGGAAAGCACCTTGCAAGCAGCACAAAGCATTTCAGCTGCCAAGGAAGCACTTGTAACGGAGGCCAAAGCCATCTTTACTGAGGATGAAGAAATGTGCAGGAAAATTGGGGAACATGGTTTATCCTTATTCGCTAAAGGTGATTCCATCCTAACGCATTGCAACGCTGGTGGGATTGCCACAGCCCGTTATGGAACAGCCTTGGCTCCATTCCACCTTGCAAAAGAAAGGGGCTTTCCGCTAAAAGTGTACGCTTGTGAAACCAGACCTGTCCTGCAAGGGGCGCGTTTGACTGCTTGGGAACTGATGCAATCAGGGGTTGACGTCACATTAATATCTGATAATATGGCTGCACATACGATTCTTCAGAAACGGATCAATGGAATTATAGTTGGGGCCGACAGAATTGCGGCTAATGGTGATACAGCAAATAAAATCGGGACATTGGGATTGGCCATATTAGCTAGGCACTTTAGTATCCCTTTTTATGTGGCTGCTCCATCAAGCACATTCGACTTTTCTATCAAATCCGGCTCATCCATCCCGATCGAAGAACGGGATGAAGCGGAAATCACCTTCATTCAAGGTGTACGGATCGCTCCGGAAAACGTGAAGACATTCAATCCAGCCTTTGACGTTACACCAAATCAGCTAATTACCGGCATCATTACAGAAAACGGCATCATTGGATCTGATTTTGTAAAAAACATTCCGCATTTTGTTAAGTGATCCAGGTCATTTTATTGATATAAAAAGACGAGACGGATTTAAGTATCCCTCTCGTTTTTTAAAAGAAGATCAAATAGTAATATTCTTGCGAGGTCTATTATAAAATAATTTAAGTGATTTGAACAAATCACCTCTTTCGATTGATGTTTTCGATAACAAATGATGAATAGTTATTCTTATTTTGTAAAAAATTCTTGAAGTGCCTTCTTATTTTTAGTATAGTCCATTTCCAACACGGCTCCGGTATGGGGATATATTTCATCTTTATAGCTTCCTTCTACGGGGATCCTTAGAGTTTCAACGGTGTCCGGTGTATGGAAGACGGCTTCTGGACCCATTTCCATTATCGTTTTCACCCCAATATCAGTATTTAAATAGGAAAGTCCTTGTTCGATTATACTAGGAAGGGCCGCTATACCTTCGAAGGACGAGATTTGATTTATAAACGCTGATTTTAATTGAACCAATACTTCCTGTTGACGCTCTACCCTTCCAAAATCACTTTCATCGTCATGTCTAAAACGGACATATTTCAATATTTCCTCACCATGTAAAACATTTTTACCAACGCTTGCTTGAATACTCATATCATCAATAATTTCCTGATCCACATCCACCACTACCCCCTCAGGGGCAAGCAAATCCACCATCTTCACAAATCCCTGAAAGTCAATTACTGCAACATGATCGACCTTGACATCAAGGTTTTCCTGAATGGTTTTCTTTAGCAGCTCCTTTCCACCATAATAATAAGCAGCATTTATTTTGTTATATGCTGATTTATCCCCAGGGATTTTCACATAACTATCACGCATAATGGAAGCCAGCTTTAGTTTTTCCTGCTCTGGAAAGTATTTTGCCAGTATAATCGCATCTGATCGAGATTTTTCCTCCCCGCGAGAATCAACACCAATTAACAGAAATGTTTTCACGCCTTCTTGGATCATTTCTTTGGTTATCTTTTTTTCCGTACCTGCATTTCCATTTTGTTTGGGTAAAGGCGCATAGGTGCAACCTGCCAGAATCCAGACCATTAGATATATGAACAGTACCTTTTCTTTCATTACCTCACCTCATCGGAAAATTAACCATATCTTTTACCTTATATTGGAATACTATTCATTGAACGACAAAAAAGCCTGCCATCGATAATCGCTGACAGGCTTTTCCATTTATTTGATTTCTTTCTTTAATACTTCAACCGCTTTTTTCACTTGTGTGTCGTTTTTTAGTATTTTTTCCCGTATGACCTGCATCAATTTCACGGTAGTATCATCTTTGATGGTACCAGTTTCTTTAATTTTTTGTTCCCTTTGGAACGCTTTAACCGCATTTGTAGTTGCTTCATCAAAGAATCCATCTATCTTACCAGGATCATGGCCTGCTACCTTCAGCATCTCTTCGGCTGCTTTCACTTCACTGGAGGAATCAGATGCTTTCAATTCCTTATCAGGCGAAATGTACGGAAGGCTGGCATAGTCAGGAAGCTTCACAGTAATATCCGGCTTGATCCCTTTCTTATGAATCCAATTGCCTTTAGGAGTCAACCATTTGGCTGCCGTATATTTGAAGTTAGACCCATCATCAAAGTCTTGGGCAGTCTGCACAGTCCCTTTTCCAAATGATTTGACACCGATCAAAGGAATGTCCGCAGATTCACTGACAGCGGCCGCAACAATTTCAGAAGCGCTGGCACTGCCATCATCAATCAACACGACTACCGGTATCTTCAGCTCTCCATCATTCTTCGATTTATAGACTTCTTTTTTCCCGTTGCGATCCTCAACTTGAAGGACCACTTTCCCATTAGGTATGAACAGGCTTGCCATTTCTATTGCTTGGTCAAGCAGTCCCCCTGGGTTTCCTCGCAAATCCAATACCAGACCCTTCATATCCTTCTTCGACATCTCTTCAAGCGACGTTTTCAGCTCTTGGACTGTATGTTCGGAAAAACTGGTCACTTGAATTTTTGCAACTCCATCATCAAGCATTTCCGCATAAACTGTTTCAATCGGAATTGTATCACGTTTAATCGTGAGCTCAATCGGTTCCGACTCACCAGCTCTTGAGATGGACAAATCCACTTTCGTACCCTTTTTGCCCCTGATTTTCAGGACAGCTTCAGAAGAGCTTAGTCCTTCAACGCTTTTACCGTTCACACTCAAAATGATATCATTCGGCTTTACCCCTGCTTTTTCTGCTGGGGACCCTTTTATTGGTGAGACGACCATGATTTTTCCATCTTGCTCCTGAATCTCTGCACCGATTCCTTCAAAAGATGAAGAGATGCTCTCATGGAAACTAGATGCTTCCTTTTTATCCATATATGCAGAGTAAGGGTCATCCAATGATTTAATCATTCCATTAATTGCCCCGTCAACCAGCTTGTCTTGATCAATCTTTTCATAGTAATTACCCTTTATTGTATCGTATGTAGAATACAGCTTTTCAAATTCCGCATGTTTATCAGGTGCTAATGACTCTACTTTTTCATCTCCAAAGGTCAAGGCTATTGTAGTAATCCCTGCTGTTAGAAATATGACTAAGAAAATCCCCATAATGAACGTAAACTTCTTTATTTTAATGAATTTCCCTGCCTCTTTTGGCTGTTTTTGATTTTCTTCTTCCACTTAGCCTCACCACTTTCATTCTTCATGACGATATAAACGATTTCATTCTATTTTATCAGCTTTCATGCCAATCGAAAAATAATTGTTATCAAAAATAACAACTTATGATCATATGTATTTTTTTAACCCTCAGTAAACGGTAAATCAAATGGAACACTAAGGACACCCAGGCAATTCCTGAATGAGCCTCGACATTACAAAAATGCGGATACCAAGGAATGAATGAGCCTCTATCCCAACTTTCATTATCCAGCATCACTTATTCCTGGTCACCCGCCGTAACACAGCCAATTATCAGTCTTGGATAGCTGCTTCCAATGCCACTTCAACCATTTCGTTAAAAGTTGACTGGCGCTCATCCGACGATGTTTCCTCACCGGTTAAGATGTGATCGGAAATGGTTAATACAGATAAAGCTTGGCGGCCAAATTTAGCAGCAAGCGTGTATAGGGCTGCTGATTCCATTTCTATCGCAAGGATTTGGTATTTTGCCCATTTTTCCAATTCACTATTATCGTTATAAAACTGATCGGCCGTAAATACATTGCCGACCTTCAATTGCAAGCCCTTAGCTGTACCCGCATCATAAGCTTTTCTTAGTAAATCGAAATCCGCGGTTGGGGCAAAGTCCACTCCTCCGAAAGTCATACGGTTCATTTGGGAATCGGTGGAAGCACTCATCGCAAGGATTACATCCCTGACTTTTACATCTTTTTGAATGGCCCCTGCAGTTCCCACACGAATCAGTTTCTGGACATTATAGCTGTTCATCAATTCATTTACGTAGATGGAAATGGATGGGACACCCATGCCTGTGCCTTGGACAGAAATTCGTTTCCCTTTATACGTTCCTGTATATCCAAACATGTTACGAACTTCATTGTAAAGTTTAGCATCTTCTAAAAATGTTTCAGCAATATATTTTGCACGCAACGGATCCCCAGGAAGTAAGACCGTTTCCGCAATTTCATTTTCTTTTGCACCAATATGTACGCTCATACAACTATGTCCTCCTTAACTTGTGGTTGAAATGATATTCAAAAACTACTATACCATATCAGCCACAAGTTAGGAAAATTGAACCTTATCCTAGAGACTTAAAAGATAAGGAAAACTGGTAATCAAGAAAAGGCTTTTGGCACCCTCTTCTAAATTGCAAACAAAACGGCGGAGGTCCGCCGTCTTTTTTTAATGGTTTTTAAAATTAAGGGAAAGGAAGCTGCTAACCGTCGTATGACAGGTTACTCATCGACTTCTTCATCAATTATGCATTTTTCAAGAAGATACTCGAATGTGATGTCAGCAAGATCTTCAACTTCAGCTTCTGTTGGAAGATAGCCCCGTCTTATCAATTCTTGAAAAAAGAATTCCGCTATCTCTTCTGTATCAATAAAAACCTCAATTTCTCGCAAATCATCGCCCCCTTAATTAAAGGTCTATGAGTGTGTAGAGACAAATATTCCAGTAAGGCATTCCATTATGGAAAATCATTTTAAGGACCTACATTTACCATGGTCCCTTCTCGGCCAATTATATGGTTTTTTAAGAAACTTGGAAATTGACCCTTTAAAAGTTTGGCATACTTTTCACTTCGTTTGCTTTTTTTTATGATCTGGGTAAATTTCCTCTGCCGCTTTTTCAATTTTAGCAAGGGCAATCTTCATGATATGACGATATTCATCATCGCCAAAATGTTCATAGAGCTTACAATAATCATTATATAAATCCAACAGTCCATCAATCATTTCCTTTTTTTCATTTTTTGTCATTGTCATTTCTCGCTCACCTTTACCAGGGTTGTTTTGTTTAGCAATGATAGCAAGCTCATTATTCTTTTTAGAAAGGAGCAGTCCTAACTTTTTAATGATCCCATCTGCACGTTTAGCATCGGCTATCAAAGTCAGTTCTTCTTCATGCGCTTCAAGCCATTCACCATCCGAGATTCTTGATAACTCATAGATTACATCCTCCCAGGCATTTTCCTTATAGCGCCAAATCTCCGTTCGATAACCGATTATCTTGAAATAATCCTGTTCATATCCATCTACCTGGACTAAGTCACCTAATAAATATTTATATTCAATATCGATTTGTTCTTTTTGATAAAGGATTTCTCCTTCATATTCATTTATGGATTGCAATGTTTTTTCGATATAAAGACCTTCACTATAGTTCACTTCATACACATAAGCACCATCGAGAAATTTGACATCGGTTATTTTCCCGACTGTCCCATACATTGTTATTACGACTGTATCGCCTAATTTATATTTCGGCTGTTTTTTTTTGCCCATAAGAGACATCCCCCAATATGGTCCTTATCGTTGATTAGTAAATTATATGCACAAACAAACATGGAGGTTAATGGAAAAGAGAGGGCATTTTGCTCATTTAGATAAGTAACTTGCCATTTTATTAAAGAGGAATGAAAAACCCTGTACATTATTTTACTACAACCAAAAAGCCGTCTCATTTTATGAGACGGTTCGTAGTAGGGATTATGAGCGTCACTTTCGTTCCTTCGTCGTAAACGCTCTCAATTTGGAATCTCCCTTTTAATTCCTCCATTATCTGGATGCAGGTCGCTACACCTAAGCCGTTTCCATCAGGTTTAGTGGTATAAAAGGGCATGCCGATTTTTTTAAAATTCTCGGGACTGATGCCTTTTCCATCATCTCTGATCATTAATTTTACATATTGGGACACGGCAGTCAGGTGTAGTTCAATCTGGCCTTTTGCTTCGATAGCTTCAGAAGAATTATTCAGGACATTCAAGAGGACCTGTCTTAACCGGTTTTTGTCTGAATAAACAAAGACGGATTGTGTCACTCCATTAATTAATTTTACAGGAGAACTAGGAATTGAAGAAGTATAGGTATCTATAATTTCATCAAGGAAATCTTTTAAATCTATTTTCTCCCATTCTAATTGATGAGGTTTAGCCAAATCAAGAAGTTGTGTCACGAATACATTGACCCGATCAACTTCATGCAGCATGACATCACTATATTTTTCTATTAATGTTTTATCATGATCCTGGCTCTTCAATAGTTGGAAAAAGCCCTTTATTGTCGTCAGCGGGTTCCTGATTTCATGGGCGACCCCGGCAGCAAGCTGGCCAACATATTTTAATTTTTCTGTACGGACGATTTCCTTTTCACGATCTTCTATCGTTTCCATCATTCTTAGAAAGGCGAGATTCAATTTTTCCATTTCTTCGAAGCTTCTTTTATGGGAAACGACGAATTCCTTCCCTTCAATGAAATCTTCAGTCGCTTCGACAAGATCTTGAACTGGACGCACAAGAGTCTTTGTAAGTAAATAGACTGCCAGAATGATAGAAACAAATACGATGCTGTATATGGTCAGATACCGTGATAAAAGGTCATTCAAAGGCTGAAACACCTGTTTCTTATCTGCCCCAACAACAACAAACCACTTATTCTCCGTTTGTGCTATCGTATGGACAGGCTGGATAGAATGGATTTTTTCCCCATTCTCTGCACTGTACAATTCATCCGATAACGAAGCTTCCATCAGTTGTTCCTTCGTTAATCCCATTTCCTCCAAGGCTGAATCCTGAATGACGCCATGTGGTTTTTTTTTCGAAATCATGGTACCGTCCTGATTAATCATGAATAAGTCCACTGGGTATTTATCGCTAATTTCATTAGCCTTTTTCTCCATCATCTCCCAAAGCCCTTCCAACCGGAAAGCTGGAGACACAACACCGGTCATCTTCCCTGTACTATCATATACCGGCGCACTTAAAGCAATTATGGGTTCTGAGTAAGCCTGGGTTTTATATACGTCAGAAAGGAATTCATGACCTTCTTTGGCCTCTTTGAACCATATTCTCTTCGCGAGGTTATCCCCGATCATTTTATTGGAGGTATCTGCAATGACATTGCCTTCCATATCCAAATGCAAGACACCGTAATAATTTCCTTTTGCATCGATAAACTTTTTTAGTTCAACTGACTTCTCTTCTTTTGAAGAGTCAGGATTGATGATTACCGAATTCGTACTCATTAACTTCACATCACTGATCCGTTCGTTCAAATAGCTATATGCTTCATTTACAATATTCATCGAACCTGCATTCAAGGCATTTTTTGCTTCCTTTTCCAGCAGGGACCGTTGTGATTCATAGGATATGATTCCCAATATCAGAACAGGAACACTTGCTATAAGTAAAGAATAAAGCAAAATTCGGGTTTGAAGGCTTTTAAGCATCCTTCCGATCCTCCCTATTCCTGATCTCCCAATAGGAGTCCTTCTTCTATTTGGACATATTGTTCCCATGCATGATCGAATACTGACATACTTTCGAGATAGTCTGCATTCAATTCTAAATAACTGCTCACTTCATTATAATCAGTCGACTGTTTTGGAAAGCCATGATCCTGATAGGCATGATTGGCAAATTTAGTGATTGAATCAATTTCCTTTGGTTGTCGAAATTTCATTAAATATAAATAAAATGGTCTCATAATGTCGAGCCCCCCTAAAATAACTATGATTTCTGCTTTAATATATCGGAAACTTTCGCTTCCGTCCACTTTTTTAGAAATCAATTTGGTTTTTTCTTCCTCAATTTATAAAAATATACGATTTTTCTACAAGAACCGCATTCGATATAAGCTGAAAATACAATATAAATATCCTTCTCATTCCTTATTAATTCCATCCTTGTAAAGACGGGAAATTTTTTGTACTCATTCACGCTTTAGCCTTTTATGTTCATCATTAAAAGCATGGTCATTCATGCCGCATAATGGGCGGTATTACTTCAAATATTCAATGACCCGATTGTTTACTTTTAGTGATTGGGAAAATCCCCTTCATCAAAGATAGAAAAAGCGATTTACGCTTTTTCTGCCTAAAATGAGGGGATTGGTAATTTATCCTTTATTCTAAAGGCTGTTTTCACATACTTTGTTGCTATTTATCAGGTAGTGAGTTGTGGTTGATTTCCCCTCCAGATGCTCGCTTTCCGCGGGGCGGGCGGTGAGCCTCCTCGGCGTAAACGCCTGTGGGGTCTCACCTGTCCCTCTGCTCCCGCAGGAGTCTCGCACTTCCTCTCCAATCAACCTTAAATAGTTTCGTTTTAAAAACAACAATCTTTACGAAAAGAGCCATTCTAAAAGTCAAAGTAGTTAAGTTTCAACAGCCATTTCATGTTCATTAGCTCACTGTACTTCGTTTGTTTCAAACTGTTTCGAATCAGTTCCCAATACACCGTCCCCTTTACCGATGCAAGCTCCCTTTCTCACACCATGGACACATCTCCATGATATTCATCTCCCTTTGGAGTGCTCTTTTTTGCTGTGCCTGGAATTTCTCTTCTTTTAACATATCTCTCTTTCCAAGCTGGTTTTTCAATGAAGCATGCTCTGGGTTAGTCACGTAATTTTCACGTCGATGCATAGGTTTCAGTCCTTCAGGCACTAAATTGAATTGCTTGTCGTTCATTAAACCGAATACACCTATATCTGATCGTTTATCTTCCATATCAGGATATACCCCAATAATCATCCGCAAGTCCAGGAGTATAATGCTCAGGTTCAGGATATGTTGTTATCGCACCTTCAAAATTTCGCAGCACCGTTTTTGTTGGAGATTGTGAAAGGATATAATTCGGCTGCAGTGTGATTTTCCCTCTCCCACTGGAGCATCAAAACGAATGTAGGGACGCCGTTTTTTATTGTAAGTATGGGATGTGTGTCTTATCTAAAGAAAACATGCGAAAAGAAGCCAAAAGACACACGGTTGTTCAACAGATTCCTTAGTTATTTTGCTAGCACCATCTGTTACTTTAATAAACAAAAAGAACTTAGCTATTGTTTAACTTACTTTATAAGTGAGTACATATAAATTAAAAGGCAAGTATAGAATAATCATCTCTACTTGCCTTTCAATTGGACCTATTGTTAGTTTTTCCATATTATTTATTGCTTTTATTTGCTGTAATAAATCCAGTCTTTTCACTATCGCCTTACACCTACACATTTTTTGATATTGGGGTTCTTACGATTAGTATGAAGAACATATAACTCACGAGTAGGATTTTCACGATGAAGTTCTTGATAAGCTTTCATTGCATCTGGAGAAATAGGAATTTCTTTTTAATACCCTTTACATCAAACACCTTGCTATTACTTTTCCCCAAGCACTATCAGTGGCTATTTCCCCCAGCAAATCGGTTGTTTCTGTCACTAAAGACCCCCATTAGTTAGATTCCATAAGCAAAACATTAAATACAAATACTAAAATAACAATGCATCCATTAGAGTAGAGTGTATTATTTAATTTGAATAGCGAGAATGTTTAAACGTTGGAAATAACCTTAAAAGGGAATACAAAAGCCATACCCTTTAAATGAAGGTCGCTTTTTAAAAATTGGAATTTATCAGCAGTTATATTGTGATAGTGCATTCTAAACTTTTCCCTATTCATGGCTCATTGTCCCTATCTCCAACTTCAATTACTCATCATTCGCCTTCTGTTTCCCAACTGTTTCATATCAATAACTCCAACCCCAGATCATACATAATATTGTACCGAAGACAGTAATTAGAGCTAGGAATATAGCGCAATATAGAGTCATAAAAATTGATTTGCTATCATCAGTTTCTCGAGCGTGCATAAACACAACTAGTTGAACAGCTGCTTGTATGAATGCTGTCAATATAAAAATCGTCATGCCTGTTGCTTTTGACATATTGAAGAAGTAAACCAAAAGAGCTACAACCGTCAAAATCAATGAAAATACAAAACCCCATACTTGTTTAGCCGGGAAAAATTCCTTCATGTTTATGTCATTCCTTTCATGTAGATAAAGGTGAAGATGAAGATCCAAACGATATCCAGGAAATGCCAGTAAAGAGAAAAAATGAAGGATTTATTGGCTGTTTCAGGTGTCAATCCGCGGTTTTTCACTTGAAGGATAATGAATGACCCCCAGAAAAGTCCTAATGTAACATGTGCTCCATGTGTCCCTAATGTTGTAAAAAGCATCGATGTAAATGCACTAGTTTGCAGTGTAGCTCCTTCGCGATAATAGGTAATGAACTCAGTAATTTCAAATCCTATGAATCCTACTCCAAGAAGAAGAGTGATTACGAAGAATGTCAACATGGCTTTCTTGTTGCCAAGTCGCATTGCATGAATTCCAAGCCCGATGACAAAACTGCTTGTTAAGAGCAAAAATGTTTCAGCAAGTACTGGAGTGATTTCAAAAATTTCTGCTCCAATAGGACCGTTACCCGTACGATCAACTAATGTAAAATATGATGCAAAGAGTGTTCCAAAAAGCATAATTTCGGCTCCAAGGAAAATCCAGAAGCCTAAAATATTTAGACGATTTTGTTCCGTACTATATTCAAGAGGTTGCGAGTGATCTATTTCCATTTACTAACACCCCCAAATTTTGCTTCTGTCTCTTTAATTTCTTCTACAGAAATGTAATGCCCATGATCTATTTCGAATGAACGATAAGCCATGCAAACAAAGATACCGATTAACCCAATAATCGCAAGAAACCAGATGCTGAATACTAACGCAAACCCAAAGACAAAGAAGATGCAGGACATGATAAACGGTCCGCCGGTGTTATTGGGCATATGAATTTTTTCATAGTCACCCTTGAATAATTCATGACCCTTATATTTAGCATCCCAAAACGTTTCCCTTGAGTTCACTTGTGGAATAATAGCAAAGTTATATTCTGGTACGGGGTTATGAGTAGCCCATTCAAGGGAACGTGCATCCCACGGATCATCACTAACATCTCTTGGAGCATGGCGAATGCTATAATAAATCGTATATACGATTAATACAAAGCTGATTGCCATTAAAGCTGCCCCGATAAACGAAATCATATTCAATGGTCCAAATCCAGTCGATTCAGAGTATGTGTATATACGACGTGCTTGACCATCTAAACCAGTGATATACATAGGGAAGAATGCTAAGCAAAAACCAATGGTTAGAAACCAGAACGCCCATTTCCCAATCCTTTCATTCAACATGAAACCAAACATTTTCGGCCAGTAGTAAGTTCCGGCACCAAGCACAGCAAATACTACACCCGGAATAATGACATTGTGGAAGTGAGCTACTAAAAACATTGTATTATGGTATTGATAATCCGCCGCTGACATCGCAAGCATAACCCCGGTAACTCCACCGATTGTGAAAAGAGGTATGAAACCTATTGAATAAAGCATAGGTACGGTAAATCTGATTCTACCTTTCCACATCGTGAACAACCAGTTAAAGATCTTGATTCCAGTCGGAATAGCAATGACCATCGTTGTAATCGAGAAAATACTATTAACATATGCTGCTTGCCCCATTGTAAAGAAATGGTGCGTCCAAACGAAGAATGAATATATAGAGATAAATACCATTGAAGCAACCATTGATCGATAGCCATATAGGTTACGCCGTGAAAAGGTTGGGATAATCTCACTAAATAGACCAAATGCAGGCAAGATTAAGATATATACTTCAGGATGTCCCCAAACCCAGAACAGGTTAGCCCAAAGCATATCCATACCGCCATCAGTCATTGTGAAAAACTTGGTTGCGAATAGTCGATCCATTGTTCCCATGATCAGCGCCACTGTTAATACAGGGAATGCGAAAATGATAATAATGCTTGTGACTAAAGCAGACCATGTAAACATTGGCATTTTCATTAATGTCATACCGGGTGCTCTCATTTTAAGAATAGTCGTCAAAAAGTTAATCCCCGTCATTAATGTACCTATTCCGGCTATCTGAATACCAATCATATAATAATTCGTTCCAACATGCGGGCTAAATTCATTACCTGCAAGCGGGAAATAAGATGTCCACCCTGCATCAGGCGAACCACCAATTACAAAAGAGATGTTGAATAGCATCGCACCCATAAAAAATAACCAGAAACTTATGGCATTTAAACGTGGGAATGCTACATCTCGGGCTCCAATTTGTAATGGCACTACGAAATTCATTAAGGCCATAATGTACGGCATCGCCATAAAGAGAATCATCACAACCCCGTGTGTTGAAAAAATTTCATTATAGTGCTGTGAATCTAATAATTTGTTATCCGGTACGGCAAGTTGCGCACGCATCATCACAGCATCTACCCCACCACGAAATAGCATCAACAAAGCAGATATTAGATACATAATACCTATTCTTTTATGATCGACTGTTGTTAGCCAGCCACTCCATAAATAAAACCATTTTTTAAAGTGGGTTAAACCAACAATGATCAAGAGAACAGTAACACCAATGGCCACCATTGATGAGTAAAGAACGGGACTAGGATTAGGTATAAGAAATCTAGAGAAAAAACCCATACTATTGTGTTTCCTTTCTGAAAATATTTTTCTTGAGATAGACTAAGAAATTATTCATGATTGTGTGCTGATTTTTCTTCACTATTACTTGACTTATGATCATGCTCCATATGTTCACCTTTTGAATTCGCGTTAGAGTCACTTGAGCCATGATGATGTCCAGCATTTTCACCTTCTGGAGCTGGTGAGAAGCCTAAATGTGTTCCAGTAAACGTTAACTGTCCCTCATGACCCGGTTTTAATAATTCATTGAATCTTACTTCAGTAATAGGATTCGCAGTTTCTTTAACTTCCTTTACCCATTCATCAAACTTATCTTGAGATATCGCTTCGACGTGGAACGTATTTTCTGCGAAGCCTTTCCCACTAAAGTTTGCATTTCGTCCCATCATTTCCCCTGATTCGTCCGCTGCTAAGTGTAATGTGGTCACCATGTTAGACATGGCATATTTTTGACCGCCAAGTTGTGGAATCCAGAAACTCGTGATAGGTCCGAATGAATAAAGTTTAAATTCAAGTGGTCGATTTGTTGGAATATACAAGTAGTTTATTGTCTCGATATCGTTTTCTGGATAACTAAAATGCCACTTCCAGTCAGATGACGAAGCGTAAATAACTAATGGATCTTGACCTTTGTACCCTTCCGGAGTGGCTTCCACTTTATTGTTGGAAATTACAGAAACAACGGAGAAGAAAATGACGATTAAAATTGGCACCCCCACAATAATCGATTCAACAACATGATTCCCTTCAATGTAGGGTGGTTCATAATCTTTAGGTAGTTTAGAGTCACGGTATTTCGCTAACACAAAGACTAAAATAGCACAAACAACAATAACAATAACCGTCATGATCGCAATTGATAGCCAAATCACATTGGCTTGCGTTTGGGCTTGAGGTCCTTTAGGATCTAAGACCGCTAATGATTCACAGCCAGAAAGCAGATTGACTATGGAAGAAAGAATAGCAAATAAAACCCATTTTGTTTTCATATATGTATCCTTTCATTTAAGATTTAAGATTTCATTTTTAAGTTATCCACAAAAAATGAAGTTATCCCAAAAAATGCGTATTAAGAATGGTAATTTCTCACAATTACATTTTTAGGCGGGATGAATATGTATGAATTCAATTAGAGAATGTTCAGAGAAACAGGTAATCTAAATACCTACTTGCTTTGAAAAGGAATTTGAATATGTGAGGAGTTACTGCATGGATTTTTTTTCCTAGTGGTCATAATAAGGGTAGTGAAGAAGAAAATTTAAAAAGGTGCAATTGTCCTTAATAGGGGTTGGCTGCACTATTTGTACTGGATTTTTTTCGCAGCTATTGGAACCTATATTGTATACAGCTTATTAGCTAAAATGACGGCTGAAGATCCTCAAGTTGGATCTTTCTGCTACTATGCAAACAAAGCTTATGGGCGTTGGGTCAAATTTAGCGCGGCTGGAACTATTGGAGTTCAAACATCCTCATTTTGGGTGGCCAATTAACGGCTCTTTCGACCTTATCAAGATTTTGGTTTCCAAATGTTCCTCTTTGGCTCTTTGCAGCTGGATACGCCATTCTCACGATTATTGTCGTTTTAATCGGCAATGAGGGTTTTATTTACTGACCGTTATCAAAACGGCGGCTATTGTTATTTTTATTATTCTTGCAGCGGCTGCCGTGTCGGATGGATTCACGGGGATGTAAAACATGCTGGGTTGCCTAATTTTAGTCAATGAACTATTTCCCGAAAGGTTGGAAAGGTTTTTGGTCATTCTTAATCTATGACTTTTACGATTATGGAGGAATAGAAGTAATTGGACTTATGGCCATGAGACTTAAAATGAAGGAAGATGCTCCCCAAGCGGTTATCATTATGTTAATAGTACTAGTGGTGATTTATATCATTTCACTCCGACTTGCAGTTTATATGGCTGCACATGGGGCGTTTAATAAAAGGAAAGTCCTTTTGTAACGGCACTGGATAAATAACGCAACTATTATCTTGGCTGGTTTTTCAACGATGACCGTTTCATTTATTTAGGGTAACAACACTCCTTTTGAACCTCGCAGATGGCGGTGACTATTATCACTGCGTTGCTGTTACCTGGTAAGATTTACAAGAACATTACGACAGCCGCATGGATCTTAATTTTGTTAATTAGCCTTTCATTATTATTTCTGCTCTTCGTATTTTGAAAATAAAAATTAGTTGTTTTATTGAAGAAATTTCAAAAGACCTCTCCAAAAGGGGCTTCTAAATAATCCATCTCAATTCACTTCAGAATTCCGCGTCACCACGGAAAGCCACCGCTACTAATGCCTTCACCGTTCGAGATGTGCACCTATAGACCGCACCGCCGGGCGCACAGAAAAACCTCACCAAAAAAAGTAGATGAGGCAACTTCTAATTATTTTGTTATTCCCCAAAGTCAAAATAATTCCGCTTTAACACCCGCTTCATCTTCAATAACCCGTCATACGTAGTCTGTTTCCCTAACTGTTTCGTATCAATTAAAAACAGCTGGTCTTCAATCTCTTTAGTCGTTTCATCACTCTGAAATAGCGCATGGCAATTATCACAATGGAACGATGGCGTTTCATCAATTTCAACAGCCCTCGAACCATCCGGCAGTTCCCAATACACCGTCCCCTTTACCGATGCAAGCTTCCCTTTCTCACACCATGGACACGTCTCCATGCTATTCATCTCCCTTTGGAGTGCTCTTTTTTTGCTGTGCCTGGAATTTCTTTTCTTTTAACAGATCTCTCTTTTCACGCTGGTTTTTCAATGAAGCATGCTCTGGGTTGGTCCCATAATTTTCCCGTCGATTCATTCGTTTCAGTCCTTCAGGGACCAAATTAAATTGCTTGTCGTTCATCAAACCAGCAATTCCTATATCTGACCGTTTTTCTTCCATTTCAGGGTATATCCCTTTGAAATAATCATCTGCAAGCCCTGGTGTGTAATGCTCAGGTTCGGGATATGTTGTAATCACTCCTTCAAAATTACGAAGCACTGTTTTTGTCGGTGATTGTGAAAGGATATAATTCGGTTGTAATGTGATTTTCCCGCCACCCCCTGGTGCATCGACAACAAAGGTTGGTACGGCATACCCGGATGTATGGCCACGTAGTCCCTCGATGATTTCAATCCCTTTTGATATGGGAGCCCTGAAATGACCGATGCCTTCCGATAGATCGCACTGATAAATATAGTAAGGTCGAACCCGAATCTTGACAAGGTCATGCATCAGCTTTTTCATGATAGCGACACTGTCATTTATCCCCGCTAAAATAACGGCCTGATTACCCACAGGTACCCCTGCATCGGCAAGCATCTCACATGCTTTCTTTGACTCTTCGGTAATTTCGATCGAGGTATTGAAATGAGTATTCAGCCAAACCGGATGATACTTTTTTAAAATGGTACATAAATTTCCAGTGATTCTTTGAGGAAAAACAACCGGAGCCCGTGTACCTATCCTGATTATTTCAACATGAGGAATTTCCCTTAAATTTTTGAGGATATATTCAAGGATCGTATCATTGATCAATAATCCGTCACCGCCGGAAATAAGGACATCCCGAACTGCCGGTGTGTCACGTATATAACCGATTGCAGCGTCCAATTGTTTTTTGGGCACGCCCATTCCAATTTGGCCTGAAAAGCGTCTTCTCGTACAATAACGGCAGTACATGGAGCACTGATTCGTCACCAAAAAAAGGACACGATCCGGATATCTATGGGTCAGTCCCGGTACAGGGGAGTCCTCATCCTCATGAAGGGGGTCTTCCATGTCATATTTGGTTTTATGCATTTCTTCCGAGATGGGAACCGATTGCATTCTAATTGGACACCTTGGGTCATCTTTATTCATTAACGAAGCATAATATGGGGTGATATTCAATGGGATGGTTTTTATGGAAATCCTCACACCTTCCTCTTCATCCGGAGTCAGGTTTATCACTTTTTTCAAATCATCAACAGTTCGGATCGTATTCGTAAGCTGCCACAGCCAGTTGTTCCATTGTTCTTCGGTTACATCTTTCCAGAGCTCTATATCTTTCCAATTGCGATCTGGCTTATATAAGTCAAATAACATGGTTATACCTCCTGAGTTATGATAGTAGTATTAAATGCAAGAAGTGTGCCAAAATGACACCAAAATTCGAAGGCACCTAAAAAAAAAAACCGGACAGCTGGCTGCATCCGGTTGTTTCAGATTCAAATATGTTTTTTTATTTTATATTGTAAGGTCTGCCTTGGAATCTGCAATAGCCTCGATGCCTGAAAAACATTTCCGTTCGTTTGAAGAAGGGCCTCGGTAATCAATTTTGTTTCCATTTCAATCATGGCCTCACGAAGGGGAATTATTTTTTCTGATGAGGAAGGGGAACGCTTTTTTAAAAACTGGGGCAGATCTTCCATGTTCAAAACATCTTTCTCGGTATGGTTCATCATGAATTCAATCGTATGTTTTAGCTCCCTTACGTTTCCAGGCCAATGATATTCCTGAAAAAAAACCTTTGCCTTCTCATCGATGCCCTTAATGGACAGTCCTAATTTACTGTTAAAAATGGAAATGAAATGTTCTGTAAGAAGGGGTATGTCATCAGTCCGTTCCTTTAGCGGAGGCAGCTCGTAGCTCAATACGTTTAATCTGTAAAATAAATCTGGCCTCAGCCTGTTTTCCGATACCGCCTTTATAGGATTTATATTCATCGCTGCCATGATCCTGACATCCACATGAACACTCTTTGTACCGCCTATCCTCCTTATGAATCCATCTTCAAGCACACGCAGAAGCTTTGCTTGCAAGTCAATCGGCATCGATTGCAATTCATCCAAAAACAAGGTCCCGCCGTTGGCTAATTCAAACAATCCCTGGCGTTCCATGGCACCAGTGTAACTTCCTTTAGCGGTACCGAATAGGAGAGATTCCAATAAATGTTCTGGCAAGGCAGCACAATTTTGCGCAATGAATGGTTCTTTACTGCGGCTCGAATCCTGGTGGATGCTTTGAACAAAAAGCTCTTTTCCTACACCACTTTCCCCATAAACCAATACCGATGAAGAGGAGCGGGCAGCCTTTTTCCCTTGTGATATCAAACCTTTAAACCCCGTATCATTTGTCAGGATTTCAGTGAAAGAATACAATCGGCCGTTCCCAGGCGTTTTTTTTTCAGGACTTTTGATTGTTTTGATCGAGCTTTCCAGGTCAGCTAATCTTTCAGATAATTGCTTCAAGCTTGAATAATCCTTGGCAATTTCAATTGCACCTATCATAAACCCATCCACATATATGGGGAGCGTCGTATTTAGCGTCTCAATGATTCGCCCATGTGCATTTACATATGATTGACTATGGTTATAGATTGGTTTTTCAGATTTAATGACCCGGAGTAATGTCGATGATTTGTGATTCAAAGAAGGGAAGGCTTCAAGCAACGGTTTTCCAAGCACCTCACTTCTTTTCATCCCATCATGATTGGCCGCCACTCCGTTATAAAAGATGGTCTGTCCTTTTGGATCTATCACATGAATGCCTTCATCAATGGTTTCTAATATCGCTTCCAACACTTCACTTGTATTAAAAAATTCACTTGGCAAGATATCCCTCCTCTAGACCTTATTCCTAGATGTATATGAGGAAATGCCAAAAACTTGTCATGAACCGCCTAAAAATGAGCATTCAAGTAAAATTTTTCACCCAAAGGTTCATATCTTCCAGTTTATCGAAGATATAACAATTATTGGCCAAACGTCCGCGGTACGAGTATCCATGCTGATGCAATGCAGCATTCATACCGAATGAGAGCGACCGGGCAATTGAATAGATACAAAAAATCCCATGCGAAATAAGATAGTCTTCTAGTGCGGAAATCAAGTGTTTCATCAAACCATACTGCCGATGTTCCGGCAATGTTGCACAATCAGTGATTTCCGCATTATGATAAAAAGAATCAATTTCTGCGGAAGCAGCACTGACGATCCTCCCTTCATGAACAAAAACATAAAAAACCGTTCCCTTTTCCATGCACTTTTTAACATATGACGGATCATTCATCGGAGTAGGATACACTTCGAAGACTTTCCCATACAATTGTGACAGCTGAAGTGCATCGGTAACTTCCGCCATACGGCCTTGATAAGCTGAAGGTGGATCATCTAGTCCGGTTTTTATCGGCAGACTCTGAATATCCGAGAGGATTTGATCTTCCTTTTCCCATTCTTCACTGTTTCGCCTTTCATTCCTCTTATATTTAACAAGGAAGAAACAATCGCTTCCCAAAAAGAATTTATCAATGCTTCCTTCATATAAAAAGCCCTGGGCAAGTAATTCCAGAACGTTTTCCTTGCGTGACTTGAAGATGATTTTCTCCGCTGACATACCTTTAGCCACCTTCAGAGACTCCTCTACGCATTCCTGAAAATGACCTAGATAATCATCAACCCTGACCCGCTTATTAAATTGGTCGATCGTGATATGTATTGTGCACCTTTGCTTTTGAATTCTTTTTTCAATCATTCCCGTCTCCATTTGTCTCGCTCCTTTCACATCAATCGATCATTGTAAAAGAAGGCCTGACCCCTTCTAGAATCAGACCCCGGGGAAAATAATTATTGCGGTTCCACGCCACACCATTCAATTATGGTCAATGCGATGATTTCTGCAACCTCCATCATTTTATCCACTTCTATATATTCGTTGGAATCATGTGCCATTTTCGTTTCCCCTGGTCCAAATACAACTACGGGAGTCGAACCAACCCCTGAAAGATACCCTCCATCCGTCGCCCAAGGGGACGCTTCGACAAGCGGGGCTTTCCCCACCACTTTTTCATAGTATGTGCCAATGGTTTTCATAAGCGGATGATCCATTTCGAGATTGCCAGGGAGCCATCTGGCCCCAAACCATTCTAATTCAATAGGTTTTTCTTTGAACCATTCATCACTCTGGTTTAAAGCATCTATTCGCTGTATTAGTGATTTCTGTGCCTCTTCCATGGTCTCTTTAGGTGCGACACCGAATCTTCCTTCAAGTACGGCTATATCCGGCACGGAAGAAGGCCAATTCCCACTTTGAATGCTACCTATGTTGATCGGAATGGGGATGGGTACATTTTTATAGAGTGAATGACGGAGTGACTCATTCCGTTCTTGTTCAAGCCTCTTGATTTCTTTCATTACACTAACCGATTTATCAATTGCACTGACTCCTTCATACCTCGTGCCTCCATGTGCAGACTTGCCCTTTATTTTCAGTCGAAACCACATCGAACCTTGCTGTAAAGGAAATAGTTTCATATTGGTAGGCTCCGGAATGATTGCCCCATCAGCTTCGTACCCTCGGATGACTGCCGCAAGTGTACCGGCACCACCGCTTTCCTCCTCAATCACACTCTGAAAAATCAAATCCCCCTTTAATTGGATTCCAGATTCGACAATCGCTTCAATGGCTAGCAATAAAGAAACATTGCCGCCTTTCATATCTGTCGTTCCCCGCCCGAACACTTTTCCGCCCATTAACTTGCCGCTATACGGATCATCATGCCATGCTGCATGATCTCCTTCAGGAACTACATCAATATGGCCGTTTAAAATGAGGGATTTCCCCTTGCCGGTTCCTCTTTTAATAGCCACAAGATTCGGATTCCCTTTAAAATCCCTGCGGTCACAATAAAAATGGGGATGTTTCCTTAATTGTTCATCCCCGATTTCCCATAGATCTATTTCAAGACCCAGTTGTCTGCACTTCTCGACCACTATGGCTTGTGCACTTCCTTCTTGCCCCCTTTTGCTCGGTTCTTGAACCAGCTTTTGCAAAAGCTGAATCCCATTCGTCCTTGAATCATTCAACCATTTTCTTATTTTTTCCTCATACATATCCATTCTCCTCTCTCATTCTTTTAAAATATGGATGTTTTCTGAGACGGTAAACAAGGCTTCGGTCCGATTCCTGATTTCCTGAATACTGAACGGTTCAAATACATCAGTTAATAAAAGGCCTTCCGAATTTACAGAAAACACCCCTAGCTCAGTGATGATCATATGTACGCATTTCTTGGCGGTTAACGGCAACGTACATTTTTTGACTAATTTAGACATGCCCGCTTTATCGGTATGTTCCATTAAGACGATGACCTTTTTTGCCTTTGCAGCCAATTCCATGGCACCGCCCATGCCTGGCACCCGCTTTCCCGGGACAATCCAATTAGCGAGATCCCCCACTTCACTTACTTGAAGGGCTCCAAGAATCGTGATATCCACCCTGCCGCGCCGTATCATCCCAAATGCAACCGTACTGTCGCAGTAGGAAGCCCCCGCTCTAATGGTGATCGGCAGCCCCCCAGCATTGCAAAGATGGGCATCTTCTTTACCCTTTTCAGGAGAACTGCCAATACCTACAAGGCCATTTTCAGCATGAAACATAACCTTATGGTCATTCAAAAGATGATTCGGTACAAGGGATGGAATGCCAATTCCCAAATTGACCAGCATCCCATCGCTTATTTCTGATGCTGCCCGTTTCGCTATTCGATTTCTATCTTCGGTTCCCAAACCCATTTCCAATCGACTCCTTTTGATGGAATGATATAATCCACAAAGGCACCCGGTACAATGATGTCCTCTGGATCCAAAGAGCCAAGCGGAACGATTTGCATGGCTTCGACTATAGTGATTTGTCCGGCCGTAGCTACAAGTGGATTCGTATTCCTGGCGCTTTTATCAAAGATGAGATTTCCATAAGGATCTGCCATTTCTGCATAAACAATGGCAATATCGGCAGTTAATGCAGATTCCACCAGATAATTTTTCTCACCTAGCTTTACGGTTTGCTTGCCGTCCCGGACGAAATCAGCCTCAATTCCAATATCAGTCAATACCCCACCTAGCCCCATCCCCCCGGCCCTGATGCGTTCGACAAGCGTCCCTTGCGGAGAGAACTCCACTTCGAGCTCTCCATTGTTCATCAATAGTCCTGCATTTGGATTGGAACCGATATGGGAAACGATGATTTTTTTCGCACGGCGTTGGGTGACAATTTTTCCAATTCCTATATCAGGGAAACCTGTATCGTTCCCAATCAAGGTTAAACCCTTTATACCTGACTCCAAAATCAAATTGATCAATCCTGGGGGTGTCCCTATGCCACCGAACCCCCCATACAGGATGGACTGATTATCTTTAAAGAGATGGCGGACATCCTCCAAATGACAAATCTTCTGGAATGTATTTTCCGGCACTATGACTCACTTCCTTGTTGTGCTGGCCGTTTTCCTTTGAATTCATTGAATTGCTGAAAAGTTATATCGATCCTCATTAACAATTCTGCACACTCCTCTTCCGATATAGTTAACGGGGGGGAGATGATGATGGCTGCCCCGGTCACACCGTCAAGGCCTGCCGCCGCGGGATACAGCAGTATTCCATTCCTCATTCCCAATTCAATGATTTCATTGGTCACATCGGCCTCCTTCGGAAATGGGGACTTCGTGGCTTTATCCTGAACAAATTCGATGCCAATCAATAAACCCCTGCCACGTATATCACCGATAAAGGAATACTTCCCAGCTAACTTCTTCAGGCCCCTAATTAGGTCCTTTCCCCTATCGGCTGATTTTTCGACAAGTTCATTCCTCTCGACATATTCTAAAACGGCCAAAGAAACCGCACACGATAATGGATTTGCACTAAGCGTATGGCCTCCGATAATTGACTTCGAGCCTTTGATTATTGGCTCCATCACGTTTTTGGTCATTACTGCGGCCGCTATCGGGGTATACCCGCCACTCATACCTTTACCAAATGTTACGATATCAGGTTCCACATCCCAATATTCGGAAGCAAGCATCCTACCGGTACGTCCAAATCCAGTCATGACTTCATCGGCAATGAATAAAATATCATTCTCTTCGCAGATTTTCTTGAGTTTTTGAAAATAACCATCAGGAGGGATAATGGCACCTCCGGCTGCTCCAATAACAGGTTCTGCGATGAAAGCCGCTATATTTTCACTGCCAATACGCCGGATCGACGCTTCCAATTCAGAAGCACAGGCCATACCACACGTATGGGGATCAAGTTGGAGTGGACACCGGTAACAATATGGAGGAGATACAGAAGGATATGATTCAAGTAAAGGAGTAAATCGTTCCCGGCGAATCGGATGGCCAGACATTGAAAGAGCCCCCATCGTGATACCATGGTAGCTCATCCACCTCGATATGACTCTCTGTTTCTTGGGCTTCCCTTTTTCCTGCCAATGCTGGATGGCAATTTTCAATGCAGTTTCAGTCGCTTCGGAGCCGCTGTTTACAAAAAAGCTATATGTCAGATCCCCTTTGGTCAATTCAGCAATTTTTCCGGCAAGATTCTCTGCAGCTTCACTGGTAAATTGGGAACGATATACAAATGAAACCTGTTGAGCCTGTTTTACCATCGCCTCCATGATTTCCTGGACGCCATGGCCAATATTGGCAGTAACAGCACCGGAAGAAGCATCAAGGTAATCCTTTCCTTCTTTGTCGTATAAAAACACACCCTGACCATGACTGATAGTCGGGTAGGTTCCTCCCAGGACCGGCTTTATCAATGAAGACTGCTCCATAAACCCACACACTCCTTCTCTTTATAAACAAATGCATTATTGTAAAGTGTATGTCCAGATGAAGGCAATCTTGCTAAGGAAATTGACCTATGCATGTAAACGGATAAATTTCTTGGTTTCATGTTCAGGAAAAAAATAGGAACAAAAAAAGTGTATCCACAAGAGATACACTTTTTTCTTACAATACGCTATTTAGTTTATCTTCACGAATTGACTCCAAAAAACTTTCATCCTTTAAAACAGCCAGCACATTTTTATAAAAAGCAGTTTTATCGATAACTGAAGTATGTACATATTCATACTCTTTTAAAGACGGATGACGCAAAACATTTTTCATGCAGGAATGACAAACTTTTTTGGTTCCTAACTTATAGTAGTTCAAGTTACTTGCATCCCCATTAGAAGTGTCTTCGTTACAGACGAAACATGTATGGCTCACACGGCCTTTTTTATTATACTCGGCCAAAGCCCCTTCTAAACGAATGGATGCGGGAATTGTTAATAACACATAATCACCTTTTCTATTTTAAATCTCTTAGTATTATATCAGAAAAATATAGAATTTGAACAATTAGACTCATATTCCCTAATAATGCTTGTAAAATAGGACTATTTCCAGTGTTGGTAAGCGGAAAGACTCCTAAAATACTCCAAAATGAAAAATACATTTTACATACCCTGAACAGATAAAACACCGTCCACTTTTTGAACGGCGTCATCAAATTGTATCATGAATGGATCTGGATCGTTGCTTTTCCGTTCTCCACCTTCATTACTGCATTTGCACCAACCGGCACCGTCACAAATGGATGTACATGACCAAAATTGGCATTAGCAATCACAGGTATCCCATTTATCTCCTTTTTGGAAGCAATGATTTCCTGCAAAGCATATTCAGTCATTCCCGAATCCTTTTGGAAACGGCCTATGACGATTCCTTTAATCCCACTTGCATCTGGCTGATGCAGCAAGGATTGTAAATCCCGGTCAAAGCTAAATGGATGGCTTTCTTCGTCATCTTCTATGAAAAGGATACTGTCCTTTAAAGAAGGCATAAACTCTGTACCTTGCAATAGATTGAGTGTACAAAGGTTTCCCCCAATGATCGTCCCAGCCGCTTCGCCTTCCTGAATGACCATATATCCAGCATTCGGGTGGAAAGTTCGGTCATCCTGTTCTAAATGCCAAGAGTCATCACTCCACGTTTCACTTGGATCAAGATAAAAGCCTTCATTTTCAATAACAGCCTTTTTAAAATATTCCATTGTATATTCCAGACCAGCCTTCATCCCGAACGTCGAGAAATGAGGACCTGAGTATGTAGTTAAGCCTGTTTTTTTATGAATGGCCAGTAAAATTGCGGTTATATCACTATACCCCATCAACACTTTTGGATTTTCCTTTATCAACTCGTAATCGATATATCGTAACAATTGGTTAGCGTTATACCCCCCGATGGCTGTAAAGATTCCCTTAACATTCGGATCCCTGAAGGCCTCATGCAAATCCTCGACCCGGTCTTCAATCGAATTCGAGAAAAAGTCATCATGGAACAAAGCCGTTTTACCATATGTCACTTTAAAACCAAGCTCAGTCAATCTTTCTTCTGCCAATCTGCGCTGTTCCCCTTTGACAATCGCCAAACTTCTTGAGGGAGCAATAACGCGAATTTCATCCCCTGCTTGTAAATGGGAAGGTTTCATATCTTTATCCCCCTAAATTAATTACATCTGTCGTTATTTTAGCAGAAATGGTGAATAAAGAACAACCAAGACTCTTAAGTACTGAAATTCCCTTTTCCAATCTTCCCTGCAAAAAAACTGGGAGTCATAATTTCCTTTCGAATCCTTTTGGCGCCGTTTTCCTCATCATTGGCATCCTCTCGTCATTCCCGTTGTACCGTATTGGAAAAAGGAATGGTTATGTATTGCCTGTACTGTATATATCCTTATCCTATCAGTAAACAATTATGGATTCTGTGAAGATTCCCAGTCAAACCACCAAATTCCCTGCATAAAGAAAAGACCAGCTTTATCAACTGGTCTTTTAGTTATTCAATTAGCAACAGAATGAAGCACCGATGATAATCAACAGAATGAACAAGACAACGATTAATGCGAAGCCTGATCCAAATCCGCAACCGCCACCGCAGCCGCCACCGAATCCACCACCATAACCAAATCCTCCACCATATCCACCATATCCGTACATTAAGTTCCACTCCTTTTAGAATTCTGATTTCTCTTTACACCTTACCATATGTCATTACGCCCGCCTCGGTCTGTGCATTTGCCTATTTTTTTGAATTTAAGAAAAAACTTCTCGAATCAACACCTTCAGAACCGTTATACATACAATAGGCGAACCACCAAGAGCAACATGAAAAATGTCAAAAAAACGTTTTATATTTATTGTGTTAAAATTGGGATATAATAAGGAAAAAACATTTCTTAGCCTCTTTAAGCTATCTCATTCCTATATAGATACATAAAAGGTTAATACGGGGGAACATAATTTTGAAAAAGAACGCAAAATCCTTCATCCCTTTCGCTGCAATCGCCACGATCCTTCTCATCTGCTATGTCCTTCAGAAAGCTCCTAAAACATATGGATCAGATGATTCAGTAAATGTTTATCAAAAATTCCAATCAGGCCAGCCCATTCAGTATCTCGTTATTGGTGACAGTATCGGAAGAGGGTCAGGAGCTGAAAATCCTAATCTAACATGGTTCAAACAGTTAGAAAATATGATGATCAAAACCAATGATATTCCTTTACACGGAGAGTACGTTGTCCAAAGCGGATCCACTGCTTTTGAAGGTCTATTTAAGCTTTCCCAAAGAAGGCAGCATGATCATAAAGATTTGATATTCTTCATTTTCGGTGAAAATGACCGCAAATATATGAATGTCGATGATTTTACCATGACATATGAAGCTTTAATGAGAAAGGCAAAACGTCTCAACCCTAATGCCGAATTATTCACAATAACAGAGAGTTCCTTGAAATATGAGGAATTTGCATCAGCCATCGGACTTTTATCCAAACATTATGGTGCAACTAATGTGGATATGCGTCCAATATTCAAAGATTCAGGATATACGGAAAAGCAATTGACCAGAGATCTGATTCATCCAAATGGGCTGGGTTATCAATTTTATGCTAATGCAATTTATGAACGCTTCCTGGATAATATAAAACGTGGGAAGACTGTTGCAGCCCTTCCATCTAAGCTTCATGCCCATTCTGATATTAAATTATCGGAGATTGACCACTATGAAAAAATGAACGGTTTCCGTCCAAGGGGCGGCTATTTTACTAGTAGTGAAAAGGGCAGTGTGATTGAATATAACTTCAATGGAAGTATGCTTGGAGTGAAGCTGCTCAGGAGTCCCGATGGCGGGGAAGTTAAAGTATGGATCGATGGAAATGAAACCACGACTTTGAATACGTGGTGGCCGTTTGCCCGTGAAAGATATTTATTTGTCACAAATGGGCTTCCTCCCGGTTCACATAAGGTCCGTTTTGAGGTGACTGGCAGAACTAAAGCAATGGATCTTACCATCATTCCATATGTCCGGATCGCATCGATCATCACCGATTGAATCCTATCCAATAATAAAGACCCCCCTATCATTAACAGGTAGGGGGGTTCCATTCAATCAAAAAGCTTTTTGTATTCTCCGAATCCTTCTTTTTCCAGATCTTGGAGCGGGATGAACTTCAATGAGGCAGAATTGATGCAATAGCGTAATCCCGATGGTCCCGGTCCATCATTGAAAACATGACCAAGATGAGAATCGGCAGTTTTTGAGCGGACCTCGATTCTTCTCATACCGTAACTCGTATCGAGGTTTTCCACCACTTCCTCTTCCTTTAGCGGTTTAGTAAAGCTTGGCCAACCGCAGCCTGAATCAAACTTTTCCTTTGAAGTGAAAAGAGGTTTACCTGAAACGATGTCCACATATAACCCTTCCTCCTTCAAGTTCCAATATTCATTGTTAAATGCTGGTTCCGTACCATTATTTTGCGTTACCTCAAATTGAATCGCTGAAAGTTTCTGTTTTAATTCTTCTTTACTTTTCATTTTTTTCCCCCCAGTGATGTTTTATAAATGCTTTTCGGCCTGAGCCAATCGAATATCTTTCATAATGCTCAGGTTGCTTTTTATAATAATGCTGGTGATATGTCTCAGCTGGATAAAACGCTTGAGCTGGTATAATCGGCGTTACAATCGGTTTGGAAAATTTCCCGCCTGCCTGCAGCTTAGCTTTGGATCCTTCAGCAATTTCACGTTGGTTTTCGTCATGATAAAAAATGGCCGTTTGATAAGAACTTCCCCGGTCATGAAACTGCCCTCCAGCATCTGTCGGGTCAATTTGCTGCCAAAACATCTCGATTATTTTTTCATATGGATATACGCTTGGATCAAAGGTGATCTGAACAGCCTCATAATGTCCCGTGGTTTCAGAACAAACTTCTTTGTAAGTAGGATTTTCCGTAGTCCCGCCCGTATAACCCGAGATAACGGATTCGATGCCAGGCTGCTCATCGAACGGTTTCACCATGCACCAAAAACATCCACCTGCGAATGTTGCTTTCCCTAATTGCTTTGTCAAATGAAAATCCCCCTTTTTTACAAACAAACCATTGAATGCATTTTAACGCTTTTATTTTGCCCTGTAAAATAATATGCCGATAAGTCCCTATTAACGAAAATGGTCCAGACACACGTCCAAGCATATCACCATATGATGAGATCATTATGGAAAAATGAGAGGTGTAAGAAATGAGCGATAAACAATCATATTTACAAAAAGCGATAACTTATGATTTACTATCGTCTTATTATAAATACAGCAATCCGCATTTGCATGATTATTATTACCATAAGCATTTGAAAAGTCTCGAAAAAGAAGCACAACAATTGAGATTTGAACAAATGAATGTCATACTGCCTGCACAAGTTCGCATTATTCATGCTGCCCCAACAGCTCCATCGTTTGATGTTTATTTAAATGAAATGCGTATTCTTAAAAATTTCTCATTTAAAGAGAACAATGATTATTCGACATTCCCCCCCGGCAATTACCAATTGGGTATTTACCGCAGCGGGCAAGGCACCTCACTTTTGAGCCGTAAAGTGACGCTCGAAAGCGGGAGGTCCTATACCATAGCCGCTACCTTGGCTAACGGGTCGTTGAATATGTTAACTTTCGAAGATAATCCGTTTGTTCCTCAAAATGAAGCCAAGGTTCGATTCATCCATCTTTCAGATGATTTACCCTCGGTAGATATTGCCGTCAAAGATGGTGATGTCGTTTTTGAAAATCTCCATTTCAGGAAAGCAAGCGATTATCTTAATTTACATCCCATGATAGTCGACTTTGAAGTGAGGAAAGCTGGGACTAAAGAGATTGCGCTTCATTTGCCAAATAATAGTTTCCGCAAAAATACTCCCTCAACCATTTATTTAATCGGATTGAATCGGGAACCATCCACGCTGGAAACCGTAACACTCTCTCCATAAATGAATAAAAAACCAGGATGAAATGATCCTGGTTTTTTATTCATTTACTCCCTATCACTGTAATGATGATGGGATGGTCAATAAAAATGAAATGTCGTCATTTTTAAGATCGAATTTTTTCGCCTTGACCCTAATGTCGCTTTTCAATTCCATATCCTGTAATGAGACATAAATACTTTCGTCATTTGGGTTGATGCTTACCCAATCCGGCATGTTATAACGCTCATTTATTATATTCATTACATATGAAACAGGTAAGTTCATTTGTCCGATGGCAATTGATTTTTGCTTTAAGATCAAATCCCCATTCTTTTGGGCGATTGGTTCAAAAGTCAATTTCATTTCCACTTCACGATTGAAAAATGGCATTGTACCGTATAACTCGACTTCATCCGTTAAATATACTTCGTAATGAAAGGATCCCGTCAGGCCTTCTTTATCAAGATACTGGTTAATTAATCTTGTCAGATCTTCCCGATTCGTGTGAATTTGAAATTGGATATCTTCTTCGTGGCTTACTTTTGGTATCAGTTCTTTATCTTTAGTCGGCAAATTAACTAAAATCAAAACAAACACGATGACCAGGATGTTTAGGGCTAATAGGGAAATAAACATAGTCTTCCATTTGATATTTGTCATTCTTGGTCATCATCTCCTTTGGCACTCGCTTCCAATGTGTCCTTTCCGATAGTGGTAATATCCATATCATTGTAGATTCTTGTCGCGATTAATTCATATCCGCGGTCATTTGGATGAAAATAATCCTCATCATAAAGCAAATCCTCTTTGGAATCCTTGAAAATATCTGCTATTTCAATAAAATAGGCTGAATCATATTCTTCAATAATCTCTTTCCCGCTTTCATTCCAATCATTCATGATCATATCAAGTTCATAAAAATCTGCGAACCATTTGGAAAAGGGATTATATACGCCCACCAGGTAAATTTGGGCATGATCATTTTCGGAACGGATCTTATCGAGTATTTGCCTCAATCTTTTTTCATACCCTAATTTAGCCGAATCAAACTGATTCAGTTCCAAATTGGAGAAATTCTGTTTAAAGACCTTCATGATATCATTTCCACCGATCGTGACAACAATCGAGTCAGCTTGTTTTATGTCTTCTTTAATCCTAGCTTTATCCAGTCTTTTCAATAGTTGGTCGGTCCTATTTCCACGTATGCCATGATTAATCATCTCAACGGAAGTAATCGATGGTTCTTTTACCAGCTTATTTTGTAAATAAGGAAGATACCCGCCATTATCTTTACTATCACCGACACCTTGAGTCAAGGAATCGCCTATCGATACGATTTTCACAGGGTCCGGAAAAAAGCTGGCAGGAATTGTTTCCTTTTTACTCAGCTCAACTCTGCTTTTCTGCTGAATAGTTGGCTGATTTGAGGCCGTTTCACTTTGGCCGCAGCCTGAAATCCAAACTAGGCATATGAAAAGACAGGTGATTCTGTACCTCATGACCCTCACCTTCCTACCCATGTATTATATCATGAAGAAAACGAATAATTGCAAACAATATACCTTACTTGAGCATTCCTTACTATACAATATGAAAAATGCAAGGAATAAAAGCTAGTCCTATAAAATTTAGCATGTACTGAGCATGTAAAATCATTCTTCACTTCTCCTGATTCTTCAAAACCACTTACCTCATTTTCACCAGCGTTAATGGGCCCTACCAGAAATCCGTATGAATAGATGAAAACAGAAAGAACAGGTCATTTAACCTGTTCAATAATTCTGTAAAATTTTAATATGCTTAATAATTTCATCAAAGGGAATATCCTGCAGACCTGTATAATCCTTCATGATCTTTCCTTTTTGATCAATTAGAAAAAAGCTGGTCCCATGAATCACCTGATCTCCCGTCTCTGGTTTTTTGACGATTAGTTTAAAGTTATCCCGTGCAAACCGCTCAATTTCTTCCTGACCATAACCGGTTAGAAAATGCCAATTGCTGTAATCGACATTAAATTGGTCACCATACTTTTTTAAAACATCAGGCTTGTCAATCTCCGGGTCGACAGAAAATGAAACGAACTCAACATCAGATATACCTTCATCCTTCAATTGCTGCTGCAGTTTCGTCATATTGGAAGTCATGGGCAGACAGACCGTCTTGCAGCTGGTGAATATAAAATCCGCAACCCAAACCTTACCTTTTAGATCACTTTTTGAAAAAGCTTTACCTTCCTGATCAATGTAACTAAAATCCTCAAGATCCCAATTTTTGGCATCAGGTACACCATTGGAACCGCATGCTGTCAACAGCAATAAAATTGATGCCCCCATAGCTGCCATACGCAAACGCAGCTTTCTCATCCCTACCCCGTCCTTTATGTATAAAATATTCTGTTACTTTATTTATTCTAACAGACCAATAGGAATGAGGACAGCAACACTTTTACGAATTTAAGACAATTTTACAAATGAAAGACATCTCCAGTACGCAATCATGCAGCTTTATCCTTATCAGTCCCAATAATACATGATTGCCATGGCGCCTTCACCTGTATGGGTACTGACAACGGCAGTGGTTGCTTCTATCTTTATGTCTTGATACCCTGTTAAATCTGCAATGGCCTGGCGGACTTTATCTGCGATTTCAAAACCATTTGCATGTACAAAACCAATGCCGCTAATTTTTTTGCCTTGTGTATCTTCTTTGAATTTCTTAATGATGAACTTCACTACCTGTGACTGGCTCCTGGCTTTGGATACAGGATTCAGGACACCATCGTCCAGAAGTGCAATCGGCTTTATGTGCAGCAGTGAACCGATAAATGCAGAAACTTTGCCAATCCTTCCGCCTTTAACGAGGTTATCAAGTGTTTCTATGACAATGATTAAACTTGACTGCTTTTTAATGTGTTTCAAGCGATCGATTATCTCTGCTACGGATTTCCCTTCCTTCGCCATCTTCGCTGCCTCGATCACCTGGAATGACATTGCTTTTGAAATGAATTTCGAGTCAAAAACGGTAACCTTCGATTCAGACATGCTTGCTGCACTTTCCGCTGAGCGTACAGTGCCGCTCATGCCACCTGTCATATGAATGGAAATAATCTCACTGCCGTCTTTTCCAAGTTCATTATATACCTCCACAAAGGTACCTGCGGCTGGTTGTGAGCTTTTTGGAAGTTCTTTTGATCGGTTCATCCTTTTCAGGAATTCTTCTTGTTCTATTTCAACCTTATCCAAAAAAGTTTCCCCATCTATATAGATCGATAAAGGAACCATTGTTATATCATAATATTCTAGTTCTTCCGGTGTCATATCAACTGTTGAGTCTGTTACTATTTTTACTTTATTCATGATTACACATCCCTAATTAACATATCTATTGTATTATACCTATTAAAGGTACGCATTCAAACCAAATGTTATCTTTTTCAAGTGAGAGAATACTCATCTATTGAAATGATCACAAAAAAAAACCGACCCATGAGCTAACCCGAACGCATGCCGATTAACACGGCATTCGTGGTATCTCTTTTATCGGAGAAGTTAGCTATGGGTCAGTCCGCATCACGCATTATTGAGTAAGCCCCCAAAGAAAATCTTGTTATAAACGGGCCATTTGAGTACGGATGCTAAGTAATGCTTAAATGAGTAATTTTCTTTATGATCTTTATTAGCAAAAACTTTCTTTACAAATACTTCCAAACGCACGGTCAACATAAAAAAATTCGGATCACTAGGCAGTAAGACAGGTATTTCTGAAATCGTGACCTTATGTCCAAAACAATCTTTGAATTCCAAGCATTTGAACATCAATATATCAATCCTCATTTTTAACCGATTGCTTACATTATACACAATAAATCCAAAATTATAAATATTCAAATGTGTAAAAAACAGACAAATCAAGCTTGACATCGATTAAAAAAAAGACCCATAAGTGATATTATCCCCTTAAAGTAGAAAGTGTAAAAAGTCCATGAAAAAACATGGATGTTACACTATTACTTGGAGGGGACTTTATTATGGCTAAAAAAGGGGGATGAATTTTAACTTATTCCAAGGAATTCAAGATCCAGGTTGTCCAAAGTTATATAAATAATTGGGGCAGCCAATCTGCTATTGAAGGAAATATGATCTTAAAAGTAGGCTGTTTTCACATACTTTGTTGCTATTTACCAGGTAGTGAGTTGTGGTTGATTTCCCCTCCAGATGCTCGCTTT
>NZ_JBHZPF010000146.1:0-1046 GCF_042787975.1 Peribacillus sp. YIM B13482 | reverse complement strand
AAATCCAATTACAAGGGTTATGAAATCCTGCGAATAAGTGAGCATTCGAGAGATATTTGTATCAAACTGAGGGAGTTGAAGAGTGCTCTTTGACCTTTGTTCAACAATTGGGCCATATAGTTGGTGCCAAGGGGTTTGGTTTTGGTTGGGGTGGGTTCCCTTTAAGAATCTTTTGTAAACTGGGTTTGAATAGCACATGTAATACAATTATTAATGATTTTTTACATCTTCTTCGAATATATTTATGGTATATGTTGTTATAAATTGAAGGAGGATTACTTTGGATACTTTCCAAATACTTTTAATCATTCATATTATATTCGGAATAATATGCTTATTTTCAGGTGTAATAGCTATGTCCGCCAAAAAAAGAAGAGGTATTCATACAAAATGGGGTGAACTCTACCATGCATCTTACGTTGTAATATTTATTACTGCAATCATCTTGTCAATTTTGCGATGGGAAGAAATCGCTTATTTGTTTTATGTGGCCCTTTTTTCTTACTCCTTTGCGATTTATGGTTACCTTGCACGTAAAAGACGTTGGAAAAACTGGATTCATCACCACATTAGAGGTATGTTAGGTTCTTATATCGGTGCTGTAACAGCTCTTTTGGTTAATATTGGGGTTATGGTTCCTCTACTTAACCAACTGCCCAAACTATGGCTTTGGTTTATACCTACTATCATCGGAACACCTTTGATTTATATCGTAAGCCAAAAATACACAAGAAATAAAAAAGAAGAACCGGGAAAAGAGTTGTCCAAGAAAGAAAACAACAATACTTTATAACAGAGCCTAGTATTAAAAAACAACATTATTTCTTTAACAGAACCAAGATTTTTAAAAAACTCTGATAATCCTGACTTATGTTAAATAAGGCACAAAGAGAAATATGTTATTCTTGTTCAGCAATCGGGCGCTATTCTTTAATAAGAATCGCTTTTCTTAATGAACTAACGGGTGCGTTAGCATTCCTGTAGAGCGTTATTTTTCAGCTTTGAAAAAAATAGGGCTCCTCAGTAAGATATGAGTAAGACACCAC
>NZ_JBHZPF010000145.1:0-1086 GCF_042787975.1 Peribacillus sp. YIM B13482 | reverse complement strand
AAAAAAGTGCCTAAGCAGCTAATAAATGGTCCCGGTATTGTACCGGGGCCATTTTCCTTAGCCCCCATTGATAACGATGTTCATTATATTCTTCAATAACTCGATCAATTTCTTCCTTCACATCCGTTAAATTAGTACATGTTTTATATTCTGCCAAATCCTTAAAGTGGCCAAAGAAACTTTCCATTGGCGCATTATCCCAACAGTTTCCCTTGCGGGACATGGATTGGGTTATCCCAAGTTCCTTCACTTTGCGTTGAAATAGCGGATGGGTGTAATGGAACCCCTGGTCAGAATGAAGGATTGCACTCGGATGGAACTCGTGACACACAGCCTGCTTTAGCTTATTTAAAGTCTCGTAAACGATATCCATTTCTAATGAAGTAGATAAATGGTACGTAACGATTTCTTTTGTGGCGGCATCTTTTACGCAGGATAAATACGCTTTTTGGCCTTTCCCATAATAAAGATAGGTAATGTCAGTAAGCAGGACCTTCCCTGGCACCTCCTGATTGAATTCACGATTAAGGAGGTTTGGACAAGTAAGGTGCTCCTTGGTTGCCTTGGCCATCTTCCGATACGGGTTGGCCCTTCTGATTTTCGCTAGGAGATTATATTTTGTCATCAACCGTCTGATTTTCTTATGATTCATGACGGCCGAGTAGTCATTCTCCATAATCATTTTGATTTGGAGGGCGCCTACTTTTTCCTTTTTACTGATGAAAATATTTCTGATCAATTCTATGTCCAATTCATCCTGTTCTTCACGAAGCTCACGGTAAGGAGCTGCCTTTAACCAATCATAGTAGCCACTTCGACTTACACCAGCCAATTTGCATAGATAAGAAACAGCCTTCTTTAATTGGTGTATTCTGATCGTCCTTTCAATCAGATAGAACTTCTCAGCAGCAGTTAGAATCATTTCTTTTTCAGAGCCTGCCTTTCTAGCTCTTCCAGCTTTTTTAGGAAGTCATTTTCTGCTTCAAGGAATTTGATTCTCGCCTCGGCCTTCCTAAGTTGATCTTCTACAGACTGTGGCTTGGAAGTGGGGCGTCCTGTACTTCCTTTTCCACGGCGTTCCGTAAG